>NZ_BAAGDE010000013.1:0-121887 GCF_054660795.1 Mycobacterium sp. MUNTM1 | reverse complement strand
GGATCGGGCGGCCTGTTGCGGCGGGTGTTCGTCATCGCCTCGGTGATCACCGCGGTGCTGAGCCTGGACGCCGCCGTGGTGTTGCTGACCCCGGTGGTGCTGGCCGCCGTGCGGCGACAGAGGACCCGGGTGCGGCCGTACGCCTACGCCACCGCGCACCTGGCCAACGGCGCGTCGCTGCTGCTGCCGGTGTCGAACCTGACCAACCTGCTGGCCTTCCACACCGCCAACATCTCGTTCACCAGGTTCACCTTGGCGATGGCCGCCCCGTGGGTGGGCGCGGTGGCCGTCCTCTACCTGATCTTCCGGTGGTTCTTCGCCGGGGACCTGCGGGTGCGGCCGGACCCGGAAGAGCTGGGCGCGCCGCCGCGACCGCCGGTGTTCGTGTTGGTGGTGGTCGCGCTGACGCTGGCCGGGTTCGCGGTCGCACAATCGGTGGGGATCGCGCCGGCCTGGGTGGCGCTGTGCGGCGCCGTCGTCCTGGCGGTGCGCAGCCTGCGCCACGGGCACACCTCGGTAGCCGACATCGCGCGCTCGGTGAATGTGTCTTTTCTGGTGTTCGTGCTGGCGCTGGGTGTCGTGGTGCAGGCCGTCACGCTCAACGGGATGGACCGGGCGATGTCGGCGGTGCTGCCGTCGGGTTCGGGCCTGCCGGCGTTGCTCGCCATCGCCGCCATAGCCGCCGTGCTGGCCAACGTGGTCAACAACCTGCCCGCCACCCTGGTGCTGTTGCCGCTGGTGGCGCCAAGCGGCCCGGTGGCGGTGTTGGCCGTGCTGATCGGGGTGAACATCGGCCCCAACCTGACCTACGTCGGTTCGCTGTCGAACCTGTTGTGGCGGCGCGTGTTACGCCAGCACGACGTGGACGCCGGTGTCGGCGAGTACACCCGGCTCGGCGTGTGCACGGTGCCCGCCTCGCTGGCGGTGGCGGTGCTCGCGCTGTGGGCCTCGGCGCGGCTGCTGGGACTCTAGGGCGCGTTCGAGCCGCAGGGGCCCGATCGGATGATCGACGCCAGCTCCTCGCGCGACTGTGCGCCCACGCGCTGGCAGGCCCGGTACACGTGGCCCTCCACTGTGCGCACCGACATCACCAGCTTCTCGGCGATCTCGCGATTGGACAGGCCGGCCACCACGAGTTCGACGACGGCGCGCTGGCGCCCGGACAACTTCAGGCCCGTCGGGGTGTGCAGCGCCGGCGTGTGCAGGCCGCCGCACTCGTCGGCCAGTTCCCTGGCCAACGCCGCCGCGTACATTGCGCGGCGGTGGTGTTGGTGTTCGTCCAACACCACCGAGGCCTGTGCCGCAGCATCGGCGGCCGCGACCCGATCACCGATGCGCCGGTACGCCGCCGAGGCCGCCAGCAGGCCCTCACCATCGCGGGCCGACAGTGCCTGCGCGTGCGATGCGACGGCGTCGGCCAGCGGCAGCGACAACGCGTCGGCCAGCTCCCGCGCCCGCACCGCGTGCGCGGCGTCGCCCCATTGCGCGGCCGCCTGGATGCAGGCCAGCTCGTGGGTGGGCTGGCGACGGTCGCGGGCCAGTCGCGCCGCCTCCGCCGCGCAAGCCACGGCCTCGACCAGCCGGCCGCTCGCCGCCATCGCCCATCCCTCGGCCAGCGACAGGGCGGTGTGCATGAACAGAAAGTCGGCCGGCACGCAGGACCGCGCCACGGCGACCGCATCGTTCGCATCGCCGGCCTGTCCGAGCTTGGCGTGCGCCTCGGCCAGCGCGAAATAGCTCGCCGGCCGCAAACCGGTTGTCACATAGTGTGTTTGCACCCCGGCCACCGCCTCGTGCACCAGCCGGGTCGCCTCGGCGACGGCGCCGCGAGCCAGCTCCGCGGTGCCGGACAGTAGGGCCAGGTTCGCATACGCAAGGCCGGGAATGTCACGGGACGATTCGGCCAGTTGTTTTGCGGTGCTGAGATATTCATCGATGCGACCGGTCAGCCGGCAGGCCCGGCCGTAGACTGCGCCGAACCAGAACCGCATATGCGATGCCTGAAACGACGTCGTCGCGCGCCGCAGCGTCTGCTCCGCCACGCCGGTGAGCTCATCGACCTGACCCAGCGCCCCCATCGCCATGATCAACGCGAGCGAGGCCATCATCGTGTGGAAACCGGGCAGGTCGGGGAAACCCAACGCGGACCGGGCATTTGCGGCCGCCGTTTCGCACCGCGCGGCCACGGCGTCCAGGCATGCCTGCACCGCCAACCGCTCCGCGCGCTGCGCGGGCGTCTCGGAGTCGAGCGCACCAAGCCCGCCGAGGATCTCGGCCGCGCCGTTGGGGTCGAAGAGATTCCACATCAGGTTGGCCGCCCGCACGGTCGCCCAGTGCCGGCCGTCGGGCAGGTCGCTGTCGGCCATCGCGCGCAGCGCCGATTCGGCCGGCTCGCCGCGTCCCTGCAGCGCCAGGTTCATGGCCCGCACCCCCGCCGCCCCGGGCGCCCCGGCTTCCGTTGCGGCGGTGGCGAACCGGTCGGCCAGATCCAGATCCAGCAGGGTCATCGCATGCCGTGCCGATTCCAGGTACAGCGCGGGGTCGGGATCGAGGTCTGACTCGAGGCGCAGCAGCGCGCGGCGCACCGTCGCCTGCATGTCGGCGTCGCCGTCATCGCCCAGCCGCGCCGCCAGCCTGCCGCGAATCTCCGACAGATACAGCTCACCGGCGCTCGCGCGGCGCAGCTCACCGAACAGCGGGTGGGCCAGCCTGGCCGTCAACCCGGCGCCGGTGCGTTCGACGCTCACCAGGCCCATCCGCTCGGCCGCGGCGAGGTCGCTGCGCCGCGCCAGATCGCAGAGCACCTCGACGGCCAGCGGCTCACACTGCGACAACGTGTCGATCACCATCGCCACTCCCGGGCTGAGCCGCCCCATCTGACGGCCCACCGTGTCGGACAGGCTCGCCGAGACCGCGACGTCGCCGTCCCACATCCACACCCCGGCCGTCTTGCGCATCCGCCCGGCGGCCACCTGATCCGCCAGCAGCTGCCGCAGGAACAGCGCGTTGCCGCCGGTCAGCTTCTGAAACCGCGCCGCGCTGCGCGCGTCGACCGGTCCGTCCAGCTTGCTCTCGATGACCTCGCGTGTCGTCGCCGCCGAAAATGGTTTGAGGTCAAGCCTTTCCAGTAGCCCGTCTTTCCACAGCGCCGTCACCGCGTCGGGTTCGTCGAGGCCGATGCGTACGGTGACCACCAGCCGGACCCCGCCCGACTGCGCCAATTGGTGGACGACCATCGCGGACAATCCGTCCAACAGGTGCGCGTCGTCGACCCCGATCAGCATGCGGCGTTGACGCTGTTGCGCGACAAACGAATTGATCACCCGTCGCACGTCGGTCAACGGATCCGACTGCGCCGCATTCAAGGCCTCGGTCATCGTCCCGATGAACGCGCCCAACGGCAGCGCCTGCGCCGAGTCAGTGCCCACGATCCACCTGGTCCGCTCCCCCGACGCCTCGGCCCGCCGCAGCACTTCGTGGGCGAGCCAGGTCTTGCCCACCCCGGGGGCTCCGGCGATCACCACGCCGGAGTGGTTGCCGCCCGCACTCAGGGCACGGCGGATGATTCCCAATTCGCTGGCGCGCCCCGCCAGCGCCTCGGCGCCGATCATTGGGCGACTATAACGGGGCGCGAGCACCACACGGGCCGCTTTTCCGGCGTTCGCTGGCATCGCGAGTAGCCGCCCCGGGGCAATGGCGTAGCCGACTACGCTGTCGGCCGCCGTTTTCGGCCATGAGCATGGCCTTTGTCGGGTACGCGCTCAGCACAGGCGGTGGGCTATGGCAACGATCGGCAATCACGCGGTGGTATTGGGAGCGAGCATGGCCGGCCTGGTGGCCGCGCGATCGCTCAGCGAGTTCTTCGGGACGGTCACGGTGGTGGAGCGCGATCCGCTGCCCGACATCCCTCCCGAAACGGCCTGCGCCCGCCGCGGCGTGCCGCAGGGTCGCCACCTGCACGGCCTGCTGCCTCGCGGCGCGCTGGTGCTCGAGCAATTGTTCCCCGGTGTCCTCGATGCGATGGTCTTCGACGGCGCGCATCACCTGGATGGCCGTGATCTCTCGCGGCTGTACTACTGCCTGGGCGACCACCTGATGGTGCGCTCGGGGAGCGCCCCTTCGTTCGCCGCCTACCTGGCCACCCGGCCGTTCCTCGAGGAGCATGTCCGAGCGCGGCTGCGCCGGATCCCCACGGTCACGCTGCTCGACGACCACGACATCGTGGACGTGACCACGACTTCAGACCGCCGGCGGGTGACCGGCGCCCGGGTGGTCAATCGCCGCACCCGCGACGACGTCACGCTGAGCGCGGACCTGGTGCTCGATGCGACCGGGCGCGCCGCGCGCACCCCGGCGTGGCTGACCGCCCTGGGCTACCAGCGCCCGGCCGAGGTTCATGTGCCGGTGCAGCTGACCTACGTGAGCCAGCGCCTGCGCATGGCGCCGGACGCGCTGCACGAATTCGGTTTCATCGTCGGAGCGGCGCCCGGCCGTCCGCGCGGGCTGGGCATGCTGCGCTCGGAGAACGACACCTGGATGTTCACCGTCTACGGCATCGCAGGCCACGGACCGCGGCCGGATTTGGCGTCGATGTGCGAGTTCGTCGAGGACTGCGCGCCGGCCCATCTGCTGGCCGCGGTCCGATCCGCCGAACCCATCGGGGAGACGACCCGGCACGGTCAGCCGTCCAGCCAGTGGCGCCGCTACGACACGTTGCAACGCTTCCCGGAAGGCCTGCTGGTGATGGGCGACGCGATCTGCAGCTTCAACCCGATCTACGGCCAGGGCATGACGGTCGCCGCGCTGGAGGCGGTGGCGCTGCGCGACTGCCTGGCTGAGGGCACAGAGGATTTGGCGCGGCGTTTCTTCCGGGCCGCCGCGGTGCCGATCCGCCAGGCGTGGGAGCTGTCGGCCAACCCGGACCTGTGCCTGCCCGAGATCGAGGGCACGCCGCCGCTGCTCACCCGGTTGCTCAACGGATACGTCGACCGCATCCTCACCGCGGCCGAATACGACCCCGTCGCGGTCGACCGGTTCGTCAAGGTCACCGCGCTCGTCGATCCCGCGTCGCGGCTGCTGCGCCCGGGCATGATGTGGCGGGCCGCGTGCGCGAACCTGCGCCGGCCGCGCCGCGGTGACGAGCAGCCGGCCCTCGACAACGGCGACCTGGCCGGCAGCGTCGCGCGCTAGCCTCGCCGGTAGGCCGGCGGCAACGGCATCGCCAGTTCGGCGAGCACGCCGCGCAGCAGCGTCGGATAGTCGGTGATGATGCCGTCGACCCCGTATCCGATCTGCTGACGCATGGCGGCGGTGTCATTGACCGTCCACGGAATCACCTTGAGCCCCAAGGCATGCGCGCGGTCGACGTACGACTGGCCGGTGACCAGCCGGTAATCCGGTGAGACGCTGCCGGCGCCCACCATCCGCGCGCCGATCAGCGGATCGCCGATGAGCGTTGGGTTTTCGCCGGCCAGCCAGGGCGAGTCCGGCGCCCAGGTGTGTCCGTCGTACAGGGCCACCAACGGAATTGCCGGGTCGGCGCGCCGCACCAGCGGCAGGGTGCGCCAATCGAAGCTCTGGATCTCCACCCGGTCGACCTTGCCCGCGGATTCGACCGCGGCCAGGATCACGTCGACGAACTGCTGCGGCTCGGCCGACGTCCCGGGCCGGTCTGCCTCCACCTTGGTTTCGATGTTGTAGCGGATCCCGTCGGCGCGGTAGGAGTCGGCGAGCGCGAAGACCTGCGGGAGCGTCGCGATCTTGTTGTCCCGCACCACCTCGGCTCGGGGATACTCATCGAGGCGCCGGCCGCAGTCCAGGGTGTCGACCTGCGCCAGGGTGAGTTCGTGCACGAGCTTGCCGACGTACGGGTACTGCGGGTCACCGGCGAACGCGGGCGCGGTGTCGGCGCACTTCTCGGCCTGGATGGTCGGGTCATGCCACACCAGCGGTTGCCCGTCCTTGGTCAGGACGACGTCGAGTTCTAATGTGCTGACGCCTAATTCGAGCGCCTTCGCGAACCCGCGCAGGGACTCCTCGGTGGTCTCGCCCCGGCCCCCGCGGTGGGCCTGCAGGTCGAAGTCGGTCGCTTCGGCCCGGGCAACGCCGACCGGCCACAGCGCGAGGGCCAGCAACACCACCAGCACGGCACCACGGCGCGCGGGGCGGCCGGGCACCGGGGTCAACTCCTGCGCTGGCGCGTGATTTCGGCGAGTACCACCCCGGCAGCCACCGACGCGTTCAGCGACTCGGTGTCTCCGGCCATCGGGATGGACACGACTTCGTCGCAGTTCTGCCGCACCAAGCGCGACAGCCCCTTGCCCTCCGAACCCACGACGACCACCAGCGGATCGGTTCCGTCGATGTCGTCGAGCGTGGTGTCACCGCCGGCGTCCAGACCGACCATCCGCAGGCCGCGCGCGGCCCAATCCGTCAGTGTCCGATTGAGATTCGTGGCGCGTGCCACCGGGATGCGGGCCGCGGCACCGGCGCTGGTGCGCCAGGCGACCGCGGTCACCGAGGCCGAGCGTCGCTGCGGGATCAGCACCCCGTGGCCGCCGAATGCCGCCACCGAGCGGACGATGGCGCCCAGGTTGCGCGGGTCGGAGATGTTGTCGAGCGCGACCAGCAGCGCCGGCGGCGAGGCGAGCGCGGCGGCAACCAGATCGTCGGGGTGGGCGTAATCGTAGGGCGGCACCTGCAACGCGATCCCCTGATGCAGGTGGTTGCTGGTCATCCGGTCCAGATCGGTACGGGGCACCTCCAGGATGGAGATGCCCAAATCGGCTGCGCGGGTGACGGATTCGGTGAGTCGTTCGTCGGCCTCGGTGCCAAGCGCCACGTAGAGCGCGGTGGCCGGCACCCCCGCCCGCAGGCATTCGAGCACCGGGTTGCGGCCCAGCACCGTCTCGGCTTCGTCGGTTCGGCCCCGCGCCGGCCGACGGCTCTGGGCCTTGGCGCGCTTGGCGGCCGGGTGGTTCGGACGCATGTGCGCGGGCGGAGTGGGGCCACGGCCTTCCAGGCCGCGGCGGCGCTGGCCCCCCGAACCTACGGTCGGGCCCTTCTTGGTGCCCTCTTTGCGGATCGCCCCACGGCGACGCGAGTTGCCGGCCATCTAGTTGTCGCGCTTATCGTCACCGGCCTGCAGCGACCACTGCGGCCCGTCGGCGGTATCGGTGACCTCGATGCCGGCGTACTTGAGCCGGTCGCGGATCTCGTCGGCGAGCGCCCAGTTGCGTTCCTCGCGCGCCTTCTGCCGGTTCTCCAGCTCCGCCTGGACCAGCACGTCGACGGCGGCCAGCGCCGCGGACGTTTCGTCGCGGGTCTCCCAGCGTTCGTCCAGCGGGTCGCAGCCCAGGA
The DNA here is from genome assembly GCF_054660795.1 of Mycobacterium sp. MUNTM1. NCBI lineage: Bacteria > Bacillati > Actinomycetota > Actinomycetes > Mycobacteriales > Mycobacteriaceae > Mycobacterium > Mycobacterium sp. MUNTM1. The sequence goes on along the minus strand of NZ_BAAGDE010000013.1, from coordinate 114,528 downwards.
TGCCCATCATCGCGCGGATCGAGCCGGCATGTCGCAGCGCGCCCTCGTGATCGCCGGAGTCCAGCGCCCGGTTGCCTTCGGCGCGCGCCTGGTGCACCTCGGCCAGCGCGGCCGGCACCGCCAGGTCGTCGTTGAGCGCCTCGGCGAACTTCTGCGTCCACTGCCCGGGCTCGACGCCCCCGACCCGCACCCGCACCCGGTGCAGGAATTCCTCAACGCCCACATAGGCTTTCACCGCGTCCTGCAGGGCCACCTCGGAGAACTCCAGCATTGACCGGTAGTGGGCGCTGCCCAGGTAGTAGCGCAGCTCGGCGGCGCGCACCCGCTGCAGCAACGCCGGGATGGCCAACACGTTGCCCAGCGACTTGCTCATCTTCTCGCCGCCCATCGTCACCCAGCCGTTGTGCAGCCAGTAGCGGGCGAAACCGTCGCCGGCGGCGCGGCTCTGGGCGATCTCGTTCTCATGGTGCGGGAACACCAAATCCATTCCGCCACAATGGATATCGAATTCCGGCCCCAGATACGTGCGGGCCATCGCTGAGCATTCCAGGTGCCAGCCCGGGCGCCCGCGGCCCCACGGGGTGGGCCAGGACGGCTCGCCGGGCTTGGCGGCCTTCCACAGCGTGAAGTCACGCTGATCGCGTTTGCAGGTGGCCACCCCTTCGCCCTGGTGGACGTCGTCGATCTTGTGGCCGGACAGCTGCCCGTACTCCGGGTAGCTGAGCACGTTGAAGTAGACGTCGCCGCCGGCGGCATAGGCGTGATCGGTTTCGATCAGCCGTCCCATTAATTCGACCATCTGGGTGATGTGCCCGGTGGCTCGCGGCTCGGCGGACGGCGGCAGCACGTCCAGGGCGTCGTAGGCGGCGCTGAAGGCGCGCTCGTAGGTGGCCGCCCATTCCCACCACGGCCTGCCCGCCGCGGCGGCCTTGTTGAGGATCTTGTCGTCGATGTCGGTGACGTTGCGGATGAACGCGACGTCGCAGCCGCGCGCGATCAGCCACCTGCGCAGGATGTCGAAGGCCACGCCGCTGCGGACATGGCCGATGTGCGGCAGGCCCTGGACGGTGGCGCCGCAGAGGTAGATGGAGACGTGACCCTCGCGCAGCGGGACGAAATCACGCACGGCACCGGCCGCCGTGTCGTGTAGCCGCAAGCGGGCGTGATCGGTCACGACGTGCCAGCTTACCGGGTAGTTCCCCGGCGCCCGGCGCTGCGCGGGCTTACCCGATGGGGACCACCAGCGCGGTGGCGATGGCGGCGAGGCCCTCACCGCGTCCGGTCAGCCCCAACCCGTCGGTCGTCGTCGCCGACACGGAGACCGGCGCGCCGAGCAATTCCGACAGCACCCACTGCGCCTCATCGCGACGCGGACCGACTTTCGGCCGGTTCCCGATGACCTGCACGGCGGCGTTGCCGACCCGGAAGCCTTGCCGCGACACCAGTTCCGCGACATGGCGCAGCATGTCGGGGCCGCTGACGCCCTTCCAGCGCGGATCGTCGACCCCGAATACCGCGCCCACATCGCCCAGCCCGGCCGCCGAGAGCACCGCGTCGCACAGCGCGTGCACCCCCACGTCGCCGTCGGAGTGGCCCGCGCAGCCGTCGGCGTCGGCGAAGAGCAGACCCAGCAGCCGGCACGGCCGCCCGGGTTCGATCGGGTGCACGTCGACGCCCAGGCCCACCCGCGGCAACGCGGTCATCGGCGCACCACGGTCTCGGCCAGCAACAGATCGAGCCGGGTGGTGATCTTGAACGCCAGCGGATCGCCGTCGACCACCTGCACCTGGCCGCCGACATGCTCGACCAGCGACGCGTCGTCGGTGAAACCGGCGCCGCCACCGGCGTGACAGGCCGCGTAGGCGCGCAGCAGCAGGCCGGTGGCGAAGCCCTGCGGGGTCTGCACGGCGCGCAGCCCGGCGCGCTCCGGTGTCCCCAGGACCACCCCGTTGGCGTCCACGGCCTTGATGGTGTCATGCAGCCGCAGCGCGGGCACCACGGCAACGTGGCCGGCCCGCAGCGCCTCCACCACGCGGATGATCAGCGCCGGGGGCGTCAGCGCCCGCGCGGCGTCGTGCACCAGCACGAACTCGGGCGCCGCCGCCGGCAGGGCAGCCAGGGCGAGTTTGACGGATTCGGTGCGGTCGGGGCCGCCGGCGACGACGGTGGCCTGCCCGGCGCCGGCCTGGTCAGCCAGCACCCGCTCGGCCTCGTCGATGCGGTCGGCAGGAACCGCCGCCACGACGTGATCGACGGCCCCGGAATCCAGCAAACCGGCGACCGCTCGCTGCAGCAGCGTGCGGCCGTCGACCAAACAGAATGCCTTGGGGATTCCCGCAGCCAGCCGTTCGCCCGACCCTGCGGCGGGGACGACTGCGACTACTTTGCCTGAGGTGCCCGTCTCCGGGGCCACCGAAGTGTCAGGACCTTCAGGAAGCGGCGGCCAGAACCTCGTCGAGGATGGTCTCCGCCTTGGCGTCGTCGGTGCTCTCGGCCAACGCCAATTCACCGACCAGAATCTGACGGGCCTTGGCCAGCATCCGCTTCTCGCCGGCCGACAGACCACGCTCCTGATCGCGACGCCACAGGTCGCGGACTACCTCGGCGACCTTGTTGACATCGCCGGAAGCAAGCTTTTCGAGATTGGCCTTGTAGCGGCGCGACCAGTTCGTCGGCTCCTCGGTGTGCGGCGCGCGCAGCACCTGGAAAACCTTGTCCAAACCTTCTTGTCCGACGACGTCGCGGACACCGACGTACTCAGCGTTCTCGGCGGGAACTCGAACTGTCAGGTCTCCCTGCGCCACCTTCAAGACGAGATATTCTTTTTGTTCCCCTTTGATCGTCCGGGTTTCGATCGCCTCGACTAACGCAGCACCGTGATGCGGGTAAACAACGGTGTCGCCGACCTTGAAGATCATCTGATTCGAGCCCCTTTCGTTACTTCATCCTAACACGGCCGCCTAGCTACGCGCGAAGCAACGATGCAGGTCAGGGGCACAACACGCGCAGATTAGGGGTTGACATGGGGATCAAGTCGTGCAGTGCAGCACATTACCAACGCCCCGAAACCCGCCCGGCGGTGGCCTATCCGAGGCCCATTCGGGCGCTCCTGCGCTGGTCTGGCGCCCCGCGCTATCGCGCGCGGGACGTTCCTACTACTGTGCATAGTTGCATCAGTCGGACCGGCTCAGCAGGAGGCCTGAGAGAGTGAACCGCTTCAAGATCCGCCTCGGCCGTCCCACGCTCGCAGTCGCCGGGGTGATGGCCGTTCTGGCCACCCTGCTGAGCGGTTGCGGAGCCGGCCAGGTGTCGCAGATGGCGGTCCAGGAGCCCGCCATCAACGGCAACAAGGTCACGTTCAACAACGTGGCGCTGCGCGACATCAGGATCCAGGCCAACCAAACCGGCGACTACCTCCAGCCGGGCCGGACCGTGGACCTGGTGCTGGTGGCCGTGAACCAGTCGCCGAACACCGCCGACCGGCTGGTCGGCATCACCACCGACATCGGCACAGTGACGGTCAGCGGCGACGCCCGGCTGCCCGCCGGCGGTTCGCTGTTCATCGGTACGCCGGAAGGCCAGAAGGTGGCTCCCGGACCGGTCGGTTCCAACACCGCGGCGGCCAGGGCGACCGTCAATCTGGCAAAGCCGATCTCCAACGGCCTCACCTATAACTTCACCTTCAACTTCGAGAAGGCCGGGCAGGCCACCGTCGCCGTGCCGATTTCGGCCGGTTTGACGCCGCCGCAGCAAAACCAGGCGGGGTAACCGCCTGTCGTGACGCGGGCTTGTCGTAGCGGCTCGATACCGTCATGGCGTGGCAACTGCGCGCTCCCAATACCGGTGTTCGGAATGCCGGCACATCACCGCGAAATGGGTCGGCCGCTGCATGGAATGCGGCACCTGGGGCACCGTTGACGAGGTCCCGGTGCTCAGCGCGGTCGCAGGCCGTCGCAGCGGCCTGGCCACGGCGTCGCCGGCCGTGCCCATCACGTCCATCGAGCCCAACGCCAGCCAGCACCGCACGACGGGGGTAGGCGAACTCGACCGCGTGCTCGGCGGCGGCGTGGTGCCCGGCTCGGTCACGCTGCTGGCCGGTGATCCGGGGGTGGGCAAGTCGACGCTGCTGCTCGAGGTCGCGCATCGGTGGGCGCAATCCGGCCGCCGTGCGCTGTACATCTCCGGTGAGGAGTCCGCGGGTCAGATCCGGCTGCGCGCCGACCGCATCGGCTGTGGCAGCGACGAGCTCTATCTGGCCGCCGAATCCGACCTGCATACCGTGCTGGAGCACATCGCCACGGTCAAGCCCGCGCTGGTGATCGTGGACTCGGTGCAGACCATGTCCACCACCGAGGCCGACGGCGTGGCCGGCGGCGTCACGCAGGTGCGCGCGGTGACGTCGGCGCTGACCGCCGCGGCCAAAACCAATGCGGTCGCGCTGATCCTGGTCGGGCACGTCACCAAGGACGGCGCCATCGCCGGGCCGCGTTCCCTCGAGCATCTGGTGGACGTGGTGCTGCACTTCGAAGGCGACCGCAACGGCTCACTGCGCATGGTCCGTGGGATCAAGAACCGGTTCGGGGCCGCCGACGAGGTCGGGTGTTTCCTGTTGCACGACAACGGGATCGAGGGTGTCGCCGACCCGTCGAACCTGTTCCTGGATCAGCGTCCGGCCCCGGTGCCCGGCACCGCGATCACGGTGACGCTCGACGGCAAACGGCCGCTGATCGGCGAGGTGCAGGCGCTGCTGGCCATGCCGGCGGGCGGCTCGCCACGGCGCGCCGTCAGCGGCATCGACCATTCCCGGGCCGCGATGATCACCGCGGTGCTGGAAAAGCACGCCAAGCTGCCCGTCGGCGCCAACGACATCTACCTGTCCACGGTCGGCGGCATGCGGCTGACCGACCCGTCGTCGGACCTGGCGGTCGCGGTTGCGCTCGCGTCGGCACTGGCCGGCCTGCCGCTGCCCACCACGGCGGTGATGATCGGCGAGGTGGGGCTGGCCGGGGACCTGCGGCGGGTCAGCGGCATGGAGCGGCGCCTGTCCGAAGCCGCGCGCCAGGGGTTTTCCATCGCGCTCATCCCGGACGGGGACGATCCCCGGCGCGAGATCGTGCCGAACGGGATGCGGGCGCTGCGCGCACCCACCATCGTGGCGGCGCTGGAGCACATGATCGACATCGCCGACCACCGCGGCGGCGCTCCCGCAAACCCGCCGTGGCTGGACGCGTGACGCGTCGGGCCGGAAGAATGACACGCTGTGACCCGTCCGACGCTGCGTGAAACTGTCGCCCGCCTGGCTCCGGGCACCGGGCTGCGCGACGGCCTGGAACGCATCCTGCGTGGCCGCACCGGCGCGCTGATCGTGCTCGGCAACGACGAGGCCGTCGAGGCCATCTGCGACGGCGGCTTCGCTCTGGACGTGCGCTACGCGCCGACCCGGCTGCGCGAGCTGGCGAAGATGGACGGCGCCGTCGTGCTGTCCACCGATGGCAGCCGCATCGTGCGGGCCAACGTGCAGCTGGTTCCGGACCCGTCGATCGCCACCGACGAGTCGGGCACCCGGCATCGCTCCGCGGAGCGCGCCGCGATCCAGACCGGCTACCCGGTGATCTCGGTGAGCCATTCGATGAACATCGTGACCGTCTACGTGGGCGGCGAGCGCCACGTGGTCGCCGACTCGGCGACCATCCTGTCGCGGGCGAACCAGGCCATCGCCACCCTGGAGCGGTACAAGATCCGGCTCGACGAGGTCAGTCGGCAGCTCTCGCGCGCGGAGATCGAGGACTTCGTGACGCTGCGCGACGTCATGACGGTGGTGCAGCGGCTGGAGCTGGTCCGCCGGATCGGCCAGGTGATCGACAACGACGTCGTCGAACTCGGCACCGACGGGCGCCAGCTGCGGCTACAGCTCGACGAGCTGCTGGGCGGCAACGACAACGCCCGCGAGCTGATCGTGCGTGACTATCACGCCAGCCCGGAGCCGTTGTCCGAGGTGCAGATGGCGGCCACGCTGGACGAGCTGGACGCGCTCTCGGATACCGAGCTGCTCGACTTCACCATCTTGGCAAAGGTTTTCGGGTATCCGACCACCGCCGAGGCGCAGGATTCGGCGGTCAGCCCGCGCGGCTACCGGGCGCTGGCCGGCATTCCGCGGCTGCAGTTCGCCCACGCCGACCTGCTGGTCCGCTCGTTCGGGACGCTGCAGAACGTGCTGGCGGCCAGCGCCAGCGACCTGCAATCGGTCGACGGCATCGGCGCGATGTGGGCCCGCCACGTGCGGGAGGGACTGTCGCAGCTGGCGGAGTCGACGATCACCGACTCATTGAGCTAGGTGTGCGCTGACGCGCGTTCAGAGCCTCAGCCGGCCGGCTGCGGGGGGACGGGCGGCGCCTCCGGCTGGGGCACGGCGCCCGGCTGACCCGGCCCGGGCACCGGTCCCGGGGGCGGCGGCGGCTGGTTCATGATGAACGGAACCGGCATCGAGCGCAGATTGCCCAGCTGCACGACGAGGTTGTAGGTGCCCGGCCCGATCGCCGGACGCGGCAGCGGGCAGTGCGGCGCCGAGCCCATGCCGGTCCAGGTCACCGCGGTGGTGACCTGCTCGCCGGGCGTGAAGGTTTTGATCAGCGTCTCGTTGGACGGGGCGCAGTCCAGGTTCGACCACAACCGCTTGTTGTCCAGCGAGTAGACGTAGGCCGCCAGCACCGCGGCGCCGACGTCGCGCTTGCAGGCCACCAGGCCGATGTTGGTGACGACCATGGTGAACTTCGGCTGGTCACCGATGAAGTACTGGGGCGCGTTGGTCAGGCCCTTGACCGCCAGCGTCGAATCGGGGCAGTCGTCGCCCTCCTTCAGCACCGGCGGCGGCTGGACCGCGGCGGTGGGTGTGGGGGTCTCGGGATTCTGTCCCTGCGCCGGCGGTACCGCCGGAGCGGGGCCCTCGGGTCCCGGCGGCGGGGGCGCTTGCGGCGCAGGCGATCCCGGCTTGTTCTGAGCGGCGCTGGCTTTGTCGGCATTGGCGGGCTTGGCTCCCGCGTTATGCCCCATGAAGGCGATGACGATGGCGGCCACGATCCCGATCACGACGACCGCGATACCAATGGCCAGGCCTCTGCGCCGCCAATAGATCTCGGTGGGGAGCGGGCCACGCGGTTCCAGATCGAGCACGTTCGCAGCGTAGGCCCAGGTCACATCGATTCGGCTGACCCGCCCCGGCGTGTCGCCAGGTTTGCTGGGCAACCTGCGTGTAGTGACGGTGCGGAAGTCCGCGCCGCGGGTGCGCGACCCGGTGCTATTCGCCTATGTCGCCCGCGTGGTCGCACAACTCCGCCCGCCCGTCCGCGAGGTGGTAGGTGACCCCCGCGACCCCGACGGTGCCGGCGGCCACCCGCTCGGCGATGATCGCCGACCGCGACGTCAGCTGCGCGACGGTTTCGCAGACGTGTCGCTTCTCGAACTCGTCCACGCGGCTCAGCCCCTCGCGCCGGCCCATCAGGACCGATGGGGCCACGCGTTCCACCACATCGCGCACGAAACCGCCCGGTATCGCGCCCTCATCGATCGCGGCCAGTGCCGCCTTGACGGCGCCGCAGCTGTCGTGACCCAGCACGACGATCAGCGGCACATCGAGGACCGCCACGGCGAACTCGATGGAGCCCAACACCGCCGAGTCGATGGCCTGCCCGGCAGTGCGCACCACAAACATGTCACCCAGGCCCTGATCGAAGATGAGCTCGGCGGCCACTCGGCTGTCGGAGCAGCCGAAGACGACCGCGGTGGGGCTCTGGCCCGCGGCCAGGCTGGCCCGATGCTCAACACTTTGGCTGGGATGCTGTGGCTTACCGGCGACGAATCGCTCGTTACCCTCTTTGAGTGACTTCCACGCGGTTACCGGACTGGTGTTAGGCATGGCTGACATCATGCCGCATTCGCCGGTTGCGGGCCCAGGGTTCATATCAGTCACCAATCTTGTTCACTGGTACGAAACTTCGAGCCGCGATCTGCCCTGGCGCGAGCCCGGGGTGAGCGCGTGGCAGATCCTGGTCAGCGAATTCATGCTGCAGCAGACGCCGGTATCGCGGGTGCTGCCGATCTGGACGGATTGGGTGCGGCGCTGGCCCACCCCGTCGGCCACGGCCGCGGCCAGCGCCGCGGACGTGCTGCGCGCCTGGGGCAAGCTCGGCTATCCGCGCCGGGCCAAGCGGTTGCACGAGTGCGCCGTCGTGATCGCGCGCGACCACGGCGACGTTGTGCCCGACGACGTCGAGACCCTGCTGACGCTGCCCGGGGTCGGCAGCTACACCGCCCGCGCGATCGCCTGCTTCGCCTACGGCCGGTCGGTGCCGGTGGTGGACACGAATGTGCGCCGGGTGGTGGCGCGCGTGGTGCACGGCCTGGCCGACGCGGGCGCGCCGTCGGCGACCCGCGACCACGCCGACGTGGCGGCGCTGCTACCGGCCGACGGAGCGGCACCGAAGTTCTCCGTCGCGCTGATGGAACTGGGCGCGACGGTCTGCACGGCGCGCGCGCCGCGCTGCGGGTTGTGCCCGCTGGACCGGTGCGCGTGGCGCGACGCCGGCCATCCGCCGGCGCAGGGCCCGCCCCGCCGGGCCCAGACCTACGCCGGAACCGACCGTCAGGTCCGCGGGCGGCTGATGGATGTGTTGCGCGCCAACGACTCTCCGGTATCCCGCGCCGAGCTGGATGTGGCCTGGCTGACCGATACCGCACAGCGCGACCGCGCGCTGTATTCGCTGCTGGCCGACGGCTTGGTGACGCAGACGCGCGACGGCCGGTTCGCGCTGGCCGGCGAGGAGTAGCGCGTCAGGCCGGGCGCGGAGCCCGCAGAAACGACTCGACCGCCTCGCGGTACAGCCGGGGCGCCTCGTCGTGAATCAGGTGACCGGCGTCCGGTGCCCGCAAATACGTTGCCGCGGAACCTATTTCGGCCATCTCCCGCATCTGTCCCGGCGGGGTCACCGAATTGCCGGCCTCGATGAGCAGCGCGGGGGCGCGCACCGCGCGCCACTGCGTCCAGTAATCCCGGGTGCCCCACTCGGCGGCGATCTCGATCCAGCGCGCGGTGTGGCCGTGCAGCCGCCAACCGGTCTCGGTGCGGTCGAAGGCCTCCAGGAAATACTGGCCGGCGACCGGCCCGAATTCGGCGAAAACCTGTTCGGCGGAATCGAAGTCGACCGGAAGGGCATGCAGCCACGGCTCCCAGGGGCCGGTGGTGCGGCCGCGGAAGTCTGGCGCCATGTCCTCGAGCACCAGCGCGGACACCAGCTCGGGGCGCTCGGCCGCCAAACACCACGAGTGCAGGGCACCCATCGAATGCCCGACCAGCCGGGCCGGCGCCGCCAGTGAGCCCACCGCGTCGGCCAGATCGGCGACGAACCGTTCGGTGCTGATCGGGTGCGGATCGTCGACGTCGCGACCCCGGTGCCACGGGGCGTCGTAGGTGTGCACGGTGCCCAGCCGGGTCAGCCAGGGCAGCTGCCGCGGCCAGGTGGTCCCCCGCCCCATCAGGCCGTGCACCAGCACCAGCGGCTCACCGTCTCCCCCGTGGCAAGTCAGCAGTTGGCTGGGCATAGCACCATCTTGCGTGCACCGCCCTCGGCCCGAGCACGGGGAGGGGCGGGGTAGCCTAGCGGCATGTCGCCAGTGGTGAAGATCAACGCAATCGAAGTACCCGCCGACGCCGGCCCGGAGCTGGAGAAGCGGTTCGCCCACCGGGCGCACGCCGTCGACAACCAGCCCGGCTTCCTCGGCTTTCAGCTGCTCCGCCCGATCAAGGGCGAGAACCGCTACTTCGTGGTGACCCAGTGGGAGTCCGAAGAGGCGTTCCAGGCGTGGGCACAGGGACCCGCGATCGAGGCACACTCCGGTGAGCGGGCGAAGCCGGTGGCGACCGGGGCGTCGCTGCTGGAATTCGAGGTTGTGATGGACGTTGCCGGCAACAAGCAGGGTGGCTAGCGGGCTGTCGGCCTGGCGCCGCGCATTGACGCTGAGCGCGGCCGCCGCTCTGGTGGTGACATCGGCGCCCGGGTGCGCCCCCAACCCCTCCCCGCAGGCGAACGCGGCGAATCCGGGGCGGCAGATCGACACCCGGACCCCGCCCGGCATCCGGGCGCAGCAGACGTTGGACATGCTCAACTCGGACTGGCCCATCGGCCCGGTCGGGGTTCGCACCCTGGCCGCGCCCGACAAGGTCGAGTCGGTGGAAACCACCATGGAGGCGCTGTGGTGGGACCGTCCGTTCGCGCTCAACGGCGTCGACCTCGGCGCGAGCGTGGCGACCCTGCACCTGACCTCGTCCTACGGTGCCCGGCAAGACATCCGGATTCACACCGACGACGGCGGCTCGGTGGATCGATTCGATCTCGAAACGCAGGCGCCGACGATCAACTCGTGGCACGACATCGACGCGGTGCTGAGCAAGACGGGTGCGCGCTACTCCTATCAGGTCGCCAAGGTCGACGACGGGCATTGCGACCCGGTGGCGGGCACCAACACGCACGAATCTTTGCCGCTGGCATCCATTTTCAAGCTGTACGTGTTGCATGCGCTGGCGGGCGCGATCAAGGACGGGACGGTGTCCTGGGATGACCAGCTGACCGTCACCGACAAGAGCCGGGCCGTCGGCTCGTCGGGGCTGGCTTTGCCCACCGGAGCCCACGTTTCGGTCCGCACCGCCGCTGAGAAGATGATCGCCACGAGTGACAACATGGCGACCGACCTGCTGATCGGAAAGATGGGCACCCACGCCATCTCCGAAGCGCTGGCCACCGCGGGTCATCACGACCCGGCCAGCATGACCCCGTTCCCCACCATGTACGAGTTGTTCTCGGTCGGCTGGGGCCGGCCCGACCTGCGCGACCAATGGGAACACGGGTCGCCGCAAGTTCGCGGGCAGCTGCTGGAACAGGCGAATTCGACGCCCTATGACCCGGATCCGATGCGGGCCCATTCGCCGGCGTCCTCTTACGGCGCGGAGTGGTACGGCAACGCCGAGGACATCTGCCGGGTCCACGCCGCGCTGCAGGCCGACGCGGTCGGCAAGGCCGCACCGGTTCGCGACATCCTCTCCGCGGTCGCGGGCATCCAGCTTGATCGCAACGTGTGGCCGTATATCGGCGCGAAAGCCGGTGGCCTGCCCGGTGATCTGACGTTCAGCTGGTATGCCGTCGACAAGACGCGGCAGCCGTGGGTGGTCAGCTTTCAGCTGAACTGGCCGCGCGATCACGGCCCCACGGTGACCGGCTGGATGCTCAAGGTCGCCAAGCAGGCCTTCGCGCTGATCGCCCCGCGCTGAGGCTCACAACCGCAGCGTCCAACGGCCGCCCCGCAGGTGCAGGTCGACGCGGGTCACCGGCGAGACGTCGATCCGCCAAAACGACGCCGGGTCGATGCCCAGCGCCGCCACGATCGCCGCGCGGATCACCGCCGGGTGCGTCACCGCCACCGTGCGTAATGGGTTGGCGGCCAACGATTCCAGCCACCGCGAAGCCCGCGAGATCAGCTCGGCGATCGATTCACCGCCGTGTGGCGCGGCGGCCGGCTGACCCAGCCACGCCTCGAGTTCCCCCGGCGGCACGGCCGCAAGCGCCCGGCCGCGCCACCGTCCGCAGTCGAGGTCGGCCAGCAGCGGCTCGCTTTCGGCTTGCAGGCCAAGCAATCTCGCGGTCTGCCGGGTGCGCCGCTCGGGTCCGCAAAGCCGGCGCGGGGCGGCACCGGCGACGCCGTCCATCGCCTCGGCCTGGCGGCGGCCGATCGCGTTCAGCGGCTCGTCGGCGGGAAAACGCCGATCCGCCATGGCATCCGTCATGCCATGTGAGAGCAGGGTCAGCCGGGCGACCTCGGTCACGCCGCGATGCTCGACGCCTGCCCGCCCGGCACCCGCACCGACAGCAGCCGACCGCTGACCGTCGCGAACACCAGGCCGATGCCCGCCCACAGCACCAGCTGGGTGGCCAGCGACAGCAACCTGAACTCGTAGAGGACGTCGGCGGGAAAGCCCGGATAGATGATCGTCCCCGCGGCGTCGCGCAGCGGTTCGGGCGTCTCGTCCACGCCCGGCAGTAGCACCGCCACCCCGACGATCACGACCAGATACGCGCCCGCCGCGAGCAGCCTCGCGTTCCACGCGCCGAACCGGCCGGCGAGGCGCCGCGCCAGCCAGACCGCGCCGATGGCCAGCACCACCGACACCAGCACCATCACCAGGTACCAGCCGGTGCGCGCCCCGATGGTGTCGGCCTGTCCGACCGCCGGCGGGTTCGGCGGATACTTCACGAACGGCACCAGGTACACCGCCCCGAAGGCCCCGGCCGCCAACCGCAGCGAAAGAGCTTGCGGGTGAGCGGTTTTCGTCCGCGCATAGACGACGCTGAACAGCACGGCGAACAGGGCGCCCATCGCGAGGCCGAAGATCAGCACACCGAAACCCAGCCCGGGTCCGGACTGCACGCCGCGGGTGAACAACTCGGCGCCATGCTCGTGTACGCCGTGCGCATTCTCGGCGTCGGTGCGGCCGTCTTCAAAAGCGATTGCGCGGCCGATAACGGGCTCGGCGCACAGGCGGGCGAAAACGAATGCCAGCACCGCGCCGACAGCACCCGCCAGAACACCGCCCCCGATCAGGCGTTTCTCCACGAGAGCCGGTCAGTGGCAGGGGAAGCCGAGGAGGTGCCGTGCGTCGTGCACGAACTCGTGCACGTGCGAGTCGCTGCCGAACAGCGAGACCGCGCCCTGGTCGACACCGACGAAGTACAGCGCCAGCAACGCGAGGAAGGCGGTCGCGGCGAACCAGAGCGCGGTGCGTGCCGCGGACAGGTCAACGGATCGGGTGCGGCCGCCGGTTAGCTGCGGGTGGGACACAATCGACTCCTTCTGGGGATAACGCGTCCCCGCTGGGTATGACGAGTCTCGGGTCTGACTTTGGACAGTGGCGCGACCGTTCTGGACTTTCACCAGATTCCGTGACACGTCGATGACAACGGTCAGTGTAGGGGGCAGCGAAAACGGGCGGTAGTCCGAGATCGACTGGTCCTTAGGTGTCGACCCGCTTCGCTGCCCGTTTCCGCTGGTTCGCTACTGCGCGTCCGGCCCCGGGTCGGCGGCGCTGTGCGCTCCGGCTTTCGCCAGGTCCGGCTCGGCCGGCGGCTTGCGGGTTCCGGTGAAGGTGAACTTCGCGTCCTCGCCGGCGCTTTCGCCGTCCCAGTTGTCGACGTCGACCGTGACGACCTGGCCCGGACCGACCTCCTCGAAGAGGATCTTCTCGGAGAGCTGGTCCTCGATCTCGCGCTGGATGGTGCGCCGCAGCGGACGGGCGCCCAGCACCGGGTCGAAACCACGCTTGGCCAGCAACGCCTTGGCCTTGTCGGTCAACTCGAGGGCCATGTCCTTGCTCTTGAGCTGGGTCGCCACGCGGTTGATCATCAGGTCGACCATCCGGATGATCTCGTCCTTGGTCAGCTGGTGGAAGACGATGATGTCGTCGATGCGGTTGAGGAACTCCGGGCGGAAGTGCTTCTTCAGCTCGTCGTTGACCTTCTGCTTCATCCGCTCGTAGTTGTTCTCACCGCCGCCCTGGGTGAAGCCCAGGCCGACCGGCTTGGAGATGTCGGACGTGCCGAGGTTCGAGGTGAAGATCAGCACGGTGTTCTTGAAGTCGACCGTGCGGCCCTGACCGTCGGTGAGCCGGCCGTCCTCGAGGACCTGCAACAGGCTGTTGTAGATCTCCTGGTGGGCCTTCTCGATCTCGTCGAACAGCACCACCGAGAACGGCTTGCGCCGCACCTTCTCGGTGAGCTGGCCGCCCTCTTCGTAGCCGACGTATCCCGGCGGGGCACCGAACAACCGCGACGCGGTGAACCGGTCGTGGAACTCACCCATGTCGATCTGGATGAGCGCGTCGTCGTCGCCGAACAGGAAGTTGGCCAGCGCCTTGGACAGCTCGGTCTTACCGACACCGGACGGGCCGGCGAAGATGAACGAACCCGACGGGCGCTTGGGGTCTTTCAGCCCGGCCCGGGTGCGGCGGATCGCCTTGGAGACGGCCTTGACGGCGTCCTCCTGGCCGATGATCCGCTTGTGCAGCTCATCCTCCATGCGCAGCAGCCGGGTGGTCTCGGCCTCGGTCAGCTTGAACACCGGGATGCCGGTCCAGTTGCCCAGCACCTCGGCGATCTGCTCGTCATCGACCTCGGCAACCACATCGAGATCGCCTGAGCGCCATTGCTTTTCGCGCTCGGCGCGCTGGCCCACGAGCTGCTTCTCGCGGTCGCGCAGGCTGGCCGCCTTCTCGAAGTCCTGGGCGTCGATCGCCGATTCCTTCTCCCGGCGCGCCTCGGCGATCTTCTCGTCGAACTCGCGCAGGTCTGGCGGCGCGGTCATCCGCCGGATGCGCATCCGGGCGCCCGCCTCGTCGATCAGGTCGATCGCCTTGTCGGGCAGGAACCGGTCGTTGATGTAGCGGTCGGCCAGGGTGGCCGCGGCCACCATCGCGCCGTCGGTGATCGACACCCGGTGGTGCGCCTCGTAGCGATCGCGCAGACCCTTGAGGATCTCGATGGTGTGCTCCACGGTCGGCTCGCCGACCTGCACCGGCTGGAAGCGGCGCTCCAGCGCGGCGTCCTTCTCGATGTACTTGCGGTACTCGTCGAGCGTGGTGGCGCCGATGGTCTGCAGCTCGCCGCGGGCCAGCTTGGGCTTCAGGATGCTCGCGGCATCGATCGCGCCCTCGGCCGCGCCGGCTCCGACCAGGGTGTGCAGCTCGTCGATGAACAGGATGATGTCGCCGCGGGTGTTGATCTCCTTGAGCACCTTCTTCAGGCGCTCCTCGAAGTCACCGCGGTAGCGGCTGCCCGCCACCAGCGAACCCAGGTCCAGCGTGTAGAGCTGCTTGTCCTTCAGCGTCTCGGGAACCTGGCCGTGCACGATCGCCTGCGCCAGGCCCTCGACCACGGCGGTCTTGCCGACACCGGGCTCGCCGATCAGCACCGGGTTGTTCTTGGTGCGCCGGCTCAGCACCTGCATCACCCGCTCGATTTCCTTCTCGCGGCCGATGACCGGGTCGAGCTTGCCTTCCATCGCGGCCGCCGTCAGGTTGCGACCGAACTGGTCGAGGACCAGCGAGGTGGACGGGCTGCCGGATTCGCCGCCGCGGCCACCGGTGCCGGCCTCCGCGGCCTCCTTGCCCTGGTAGCCGCTCAGCAGTTGGATCACCTGCTGGCGCACCCGGGTCAGTTCGGCGCCCAGCTTCACCAGCACCTGCGCGGCCACGCCCTCACCCTCACGGATCAGGCCCAGCAAAATGTGCTCGGTGCCGATGTAGTTGTGGCCCAGCTGCAGCGCCTCGCGCAGGCTCAGCTCGAGAACCTTCTTGGCGCGCGGCGTGAACGGAATGTGTCCCGACGGGGCCTGCTGGCCCTGGCCGATGATCTCCTCGACCTGGCTGCGAACGCCCTCGAGCGAGATGCCCAGCGACTCCAGCGACTTCGCCGCGACGCCTTCACCCTCGTGAATCAAACCCAGCAGGATGTGCTCGGTGCCGATGTAGTTGTGGTTGAGCATCCGGGCCTCTTCTTGCGCCAGGACGACGACCCGCCGTGCTCGGTCGGTAAATCTTTCAAACATCGGGTTACCTGCTCTCCCTCACATCGGTACAAACCTGTTGGCGGCCCAGTGCCGGTCCCCTGTGGCCGGAATCGCGTACCTGTCTCCACTGTAATGGTCGGCTTGCCAGCGGGCCTAACCTTGCCGTGCGTTCTTCGCTACGGACCCGTTCGGTCTATCCGGGGCCAATCTCACCTGCGACTGCCAGCGGCGTTGCGCGCCGTAACTGAAGAAACGTCGCGGACTTCCATTTCGTTTCCCCGAGCCGCCCGACGATTGTTTCGCGTCCAGCGAAACGACAAACCGGCGCCCAGGCTATTAAGCCCGGGCGCCGGTTTGAGGACTGCTAGGTGGCCGCGTGGAAAGCGTCGATCACGTCGGCCGGGATGCGGCCCCGGGTCGACACATTGTGCCCGTTGCGGCGGGCCCATTCGCGGATGGCCGCGCTCTGCTCACGGTCGATCGCGCCACGGCCGCGGCCCGTGCCGGAACGCCCACGGCGACGGCCGCCGACGCGGCGACCGGCCTCCACCCATTGCTTGAGATCCCCTCGCAGTTTCGCCGCATTCTTGGACGAAAGATCAATCTCGTAGGTCACCCCGTCAAGCCCGAATTCCACCGTTTCGTCGGCCGCGCCGGCACCGTCGAAATCATCGACCAAGGTGACGGTCACTTTTTTTGCCATTGGCTTACCCTCGCATTTCGTCCTGAGCGGTTACTGAGCAGATTGGATCGGACCTCCCCCGTCACCAATCTGCCATAACAGCGAAGCATACTCAATCTGTACGGAAGCCGCACAGTTGAAATCTTTCAACTACGAGTGCGGCCGAACAATCGGGAACAAAACTGTCTCTCGAATTGACAGACCGGTCAATGTCATCAACAGCCTGTCGATACCCATTCCCGTTCCGGTGCATGGCGGCATCGCATACTCGAGTGCGGCAAGGAAATCCTCGTCGAGCACCATGGCTTCGTCGTCACCGGCGGCGGCGGCACGCGCTTGTGCGGCGAACCTCTCTCGCTGCACCACCGGATCATTCAATTCGGAGTACCCGGTGGCGAGTTCGACGCCACGCACATACAGGTCCCACTTCTCGGTGACGCCAGCGATGCTGCGGTGCTGACGCGTCAAAGGCGTTGTCTCGACCGGGAAATCCCTTACGAACACCGGCGCGACGAGCGCGTTGCCCACCGTGTGCTCCCACAGTTCCTCGACGATTTTTCCGTGTCCATAGCCCCGGTCGGCGGGAATCTCGACGCCGAGCCGATCGGCGATTGCGAGCAGTTGTTCGACAGACGTCTCGGGCGTGATCTCCTCACCGAGTGCCGACGACAGCGACGGGTACATTTGTATCGACGCCCATTCCCCGTCTATGTCGTAGACACTGCCATCGGGCAGCGGTAGTTGTCGGGTTCCGATCGCCTCGTCGGCCACCTCTTGAATAAGCTCGCGCGTCACTACTGCCGAATCGTCATACGTTCCGTACGCCTGGTAGGTCTCCAGCATGGAAAATTCCGGAGAATGGGTGGAATCCGCACCTTCGTTTCGGAACACGCGATTTAGTTCGAAAACCCGGTCGAATCCGCCGACGACGCATCGCTTGAGGAACAGTTCCGGTGCGATCCTCAAGTAGAGATCGATGTCTAGTGCATTGGAATGTGTGATGAACGGCCGCGCGGCCGCGCCACCGGCCAGCGTCTGCAACATTGGGGTTTCGACTTCGAGAAACCCGCGCCGTTCCAATGCGTTGCGGATGGCGCGGATGACGGCGATCCGCTGCCGCGCCACGGTGCGCGCCTGCGGGCGTACGATCAGATCGACGTAGCGCTGCCGCACCCGCGCCTCTTCGCTCATGTCCTTGTGCGCGACGGGCAGCGGCCGCAACGACTTGGAGGCCATCTGCCAGGAGTCGGCCAGCACGGACAATTCGCCGCGCCGCGAGCTGATCACATTGCCATGCACGTAGACGATGTCACCGAGGTCGACGTCGGCCTTCCACGCGTCGAGGGATTGCTGGCCGACCTTGTCGAGGCTGATCATCACCTGCAGGCTGGTGCCGTCGCCCTCCTGGAGCGTGGCGAAGCAGAGTTTGCCGGAGTTGCGGGCAAAGATCACCCGGCCGGCGACGCCGACGACGTCGTCGGTCGCGGTGTCGACCGGCAAGTCGGGATGGGCGGCCCGGACCTGGGCCAGCGTACGGGTGCGTTCGACGGCGACCGGGTAGGGGTCGTGCCCCTCGGCGAGCAGCCGAGCGCGCTTATCGCGGCGAATTCGGTACTGCTCGGGAATATCCAGATCGTCGGCACTCACGACGTGCCAGCTTAAAGGACTGGCCTTTGCGGCCGCGCCGACGGCTTTGGCCTGTGCGCGGCGGCGCGCAGCCGGTCGGTCAGCGCGCCGTCTTCAGCCGGCCGCGCTGGGCGTCGCGGTTGCGTTCGAAGATCAGCCGCAGACCGTGCAGGGTCAGGTGCTGGTCGTAATGGCTGACGGTCTGCAGCTCGGGCAGCAGCAACGGCGCGGTGTGGCCGGTGGCGATGATCGCGACGTCGTCGCCGGCAAACCCCTCCACGTCCTCGCGGATGCGCCCGACCAAACCGTCGACCAGCCCGGCGAAACCGAATACCGCGCCCGCCTGCATGCACTCGACGGTGTTTTTGCCGACCACAGAACGCGGGCGGGTCAGCTCCACCCGGCGCAGCGCGGCCGAGCGGGCCGCGGCGGCGTCGGAGGACACCTGCAATCCGGGTGCGATCGCACCGCCGAGGAACTCACCCTTGGCCGACACGACGTCCACGCAGATCGAGGATCCGAAGTCGATGACGATGGCGGGGCTGTTGAACCGATGGAAGGCCGCCAGGCAGTTGACGATTCGGTCGGCGCCCACTTCCTTCGGGTTGTCGACGAGCAGCGGGATGCCGGTGCGCACCCCGGGCTCGATCAACACGTGCGGCACCGAGGGCCAGTACTGGTCGAGCATCAGCCGCACCTCGTGCAACACCGAGGGGACGGTGGACAGCGCCGCGGCGCCAGTGAGCCGCTCGGAGTCGTCGCCGATCAGACCGTCGATGGTCAGCGCCAATTCGTCGGCGGTGATCTCCGCTTCGGTGCGAATCCGCCACTGCTGCACGACGTTTGCGTGCTCCTTGGAGCCCGATATCAGCCCGACAACGGTGTGGGTGTTACGGACGTCGATCGCGAGCAGCACGGCTACCGCGCAACGATCCGGGGATCCAGTAGTTCGGCCGCGTCGGCGGGCACGAATGCCGGATCGTGGCCGAGGTCGATCGGCCTGTTGTCGGCGTCGACGAAGACGATCCGCGGCTGGTACGCCCGCGCCTCCGCCTCCTCCATGGTCCCGTAGGCGATCAGGATCACCAGGTCGCCTGGGTGGACGAGATGTGCTGCCGCACCGTTGATTCCGATCACACCGCTGCCGCGCTCGCCGGTGATCGCGTAGGTGACCAGCCGGGCACCGTTGTCGATGTCGACGATGGTGACCTGTTCACCCTCGAGCAGGTCCGCGGCGTCCATCAGATCCGCGTCGATGGTCACCGAACCGACGTAGTGCAGGTCGGCCTGCGTGACGGTGGCGCGGTGGATCTTCGACCTGAGCATCGTCCGTAACATCAATTCCTCCAAGGTGATTGGGCGTATTGGTGGTGTCCGTCCGGCCCAGCGGTGCCGGCGGGTGTTTCGATCTGCATTTCGATGTTGTCCAGCAGCCTGGTGGTGCCAAGCCGGGCCGCGACCAGCAGCCGGGCCGAACCGTGGGCGGGCGCCGGGCCGAGCGCGGCGTCGCGCAACTCGAGGTAGTCGACGGTGAGGTCGGGCACGGCGTCGAGCACCGCGCGCGCGGCGGCCAGCGCAGCCGGGCCGCCGTGGTGCGCGGCGTGCGCGCCTGCCGTCAGCGCGGCCGAAAGTGTCACGGCCAGTTCGCGTTGCGTGGGGTCCAGGTAGCGGTTGCGCGACGACATCGCCAGGCCGTCGGATTCGCGGACCGTCGGCACCCCGATCACCTGCGCGTCGATGTTGAGGTCGGCGACCATCTGGCGCACCATGACCAGCTGCTGATAGTCCTTCTCGCCGAAGAAGATCCGGTCCGGTCGCACGATCTGCAGCAGCTTGCACACGACGGTGAGCATCCCGGCGAAATGGGTGGGCCGGACGGCGCCCTCCAGCTCGGCGGCCAGCGGGCCCGGCTGCACGGTGGTGCGCAGACCGTCCGGATACATCGCTGCGGCCGTTGGGGTGAAGACGATCTCGACGCCCTCGGAGCGCAGCAGTGCGACGTCGTCGTCGAGGGTCCGCGGGTAGGCGTCGAGGTCCTCACCGGCCCCGAACTGCAGCGGGTTGACGAAGATCGACACCACAACCACCGCGCCGGGAACCCGTTTGGCCGCGCGCACCAACGCCAGGTGCCCGTCGTGCAGGGCGCCCATGGTGGGCACCAACATCACCCGGCGTCCGGTGTGGCGCAGGGCGCGGCTGACGTCGGCGACATCGCGCGGGGCGGAGTAGACGTTGAGTTCGCCCGCGGTGAAGGCCGGTGGCTTGCCGGGTCTCATGGCGCCAGCACCTCCACGACGTCCTCGGGGGCGTGCGCGCGCTGGGCCGTCCGCAGGGCGTTCACCCGGTACGCCTGCGCCAGTTCCGGCCCGACCTGACCGAGCGCGGCCAGATGCCCGGCGACCGCGGCGGCGTCGCCGCGCGCGACCGGACCGGTGAGCGCGGCCTGCCCGCGTTGCAGGGTGTTCTCCAGCGCGGCCCTGGCCAACGGCCCGATGATCCGTTCGGCGATGCCGCCAGGCTGGTCGTCGACGGATTGTTGGCCGAGCAGTTCGGTGCCGCGAAGCGCGGCGCGCAACGCGTCGAGTGCGTCGGCGAGCACGGTCACGATGTGGTTGCCTGCGTGGGCCAGGGCGGCGTGGTACAGCACCCGGGCGTCCTCGGCGACGCAGAACGGTTCGCCGCCCATCTCCAGCACCAGCGACTGCCCGATCGCGTACCCGATTTCGTCGGCGGCGGTGACGCCGAAGCAGGAATCCGACAGCCGGCTGATGTCCTCGTCGGAGCCGGTGAACGTCATCGCCGGGTGGATCGCCAGCGGGATGCAGCCATCCTGGGCCAGCGGCTCGAGAATGCCGATCCCGTTGGCGCCGGACGTGTGGACCACGATGGTTCCGGGCCGCACCGCCGACGTCGCGGCCAACCCGGACACCAGGCCGCCCAGCTCGCTGTCGGGGACCGCGAGCAGCAACAGTTCGGCACCGGCCGCCACGTCCGGCGGTGTCGCCACGGGTGTATCGGGCAGCCGGCGTTGGGCGCGCTGCCGCGACGCATGAGAGATGGCGCTACACGCCACCACGACATGGTCCGCGCGCTCCAGCGCGACACCGAGGGCGGTGCCGACCCGGCCGGCCGAGATGATTCCCACCTTGAGCCGCGCGGGGCGCAGACCGTCGAACTGCACCATCGCAGACGACCTCACAGATAATCTTGTTTTCGTTCCGGTCCCACTTCGTGGGTACCGTTCGGTCACTACGACTGTAGTCGATTACCAGGCGTTACCCAATGTGAGGAAGCTCCCAGCTCAGCCCTCGCGGCGACGTCTCCGGCCGCCCTCGGAGGGCTGCACCTGCAGCCGGGCCAGCAGGTCGGCCACCGATTGTCCGCCCGTGGAGGTGCCTTCTCCCGTGCCATCGGGGTGCTCTTGCTGCGGGTCACCGCCGTGCCGGGGTGCCTGCTCCGGGGTGGGCGGCGGCGCCAGGCGTGGCGGCGGGGGCGCGCCGGCGGACGGCCCCGGGTGCATCGGGGGAGCCGGCGGCGGTGGCGGCGGAGTCGCGGCGGCCGGCGGTGGCGGTCCGGCAGCGGGTGGCGGTCCGGCCGGCGGCTCGTCGGCGGGCGAGAAGTTGCCCACCCCGTAGTCGCGGTACTCCGCCGAGTGGCGCGACCGTGCGCGGCGACCGGAGTCGCCGTACGGCGCCGGCGGCACCGGCTCCACGGGCAGGCCATCCCAGGCCTCGTCGACGTCCGAATGCCGGGCGCGGCGACGGCCACCGGTCGACGCGGGGATATCGGCGCCGGACCAGTTGCTGCCCGGGGCGCCGGGCGGCAACCACTGGCCCTCCGCCGCGGCCGGCTGCCAACCCTGCCTCGGCCACTGCGCCTGGGGCTGTCGCTGCGGTTCCGGTTCCGGTTCCGGCTCCGGCCGCGGTGCGGGCTCCGGGCGCGGCTCCGGCTGGAATTGGGCCGCGGGCGCGGGTGGCGGCTGATGACGGGGCTCGAAACGCGGCTCCGCCGGTCCCGCATACGGGGACTCCTCGGCGTACGACGGCTCTTCGGCGTACGCCGGGTCGGGGGCCGGTTCGTACTGGTGACGGATCCCCTCCCGCCGGGGTGGTGGCGGCTGCTGGCGCGGGGGGATCAGCGGTTCCTCGGGCACGTCGATGATGGCGTCGTCGGCGCGGCCGGCGCTGTCCCGGGGCACCGATGTCACCCGGTCGCTGGGCACCCAATCGACCGGGGTGTCGCGGGGGTTCTCGCCGTTGCGGTCCCACTCGCTGTAAGCGCGCTCCGGTTGCGGCTCGGCCTCGGGCGTGCCGCCGAGGGCCGGGCGGTGCGCGAGGTCGGTGTCGAACAGGATTTCCAGGCTGGTCCGCAAGGCGGAAAGCTCCGCGCGCAGCTCGGCCAGATCGTCGGCGGCCTGGGCGCGCAGCTCGGAGGCCAGCTCGCGGCGCAGCTGGGACTCGACGGTCAGCTCGTATTCACGCCGGGCCGAGATCTCCCGGTCCAGCTGCAGGTCGTAGACCAGCTTGAGGTCGCGGACGCGGGACTGATCGGCGTCGCTCTGACGCCGATAGAGCACGGAGACGAAGGCGCCGGCGACTGCGGCCCACAGCGCCAGGATTACAGCGAGCTTGAGGAGTTCCACCCGATTGGTGAAAACCAATGCGGAACTGGCCCCCATCGCGAGGACCAGCAACGCTGTCAAGAGCACCCACCCCGGCCTGCGGCCGCCGCGCCGCACCCGGGCGCCGCGGGACAGAACGGTCATGGCCTGAGAGTACCTGCGCGAGGTCAATCCGCGTGTCGCGCGGCTCCGGCGATTCTCGGGCGGGTCGCCGGCAGTATCGCCGGCAGAGTTGATCGCCCGCCGGCAGTCCGCAATCGCGGCGGCGGTCTAGGTTTCCGCGCCCTCGCCGTGCTCGGTCTGATCCGGCGGCGATTTGCAGCAATGTTGCAGCCACAGCGCGGCAATCAGCAGCGCCAGCGCGCTGACGGCGGCGACCACCGTCCCCGAGGTGTCCTCGGCGGCGGCCCGCAGCCAGGACTTGCGCGGCAGGAAGTACACCAGAATGCCGACCCACCAGCCCAGCATCACCGCACCCACCCAGGCCGAGGCCTTGGCGACCACCAGGCTGCGCGCCACCGCAAGCGGGTGCAGCCAACCCGGACCGGACCCGATTTCACCCGCGCTGATCCTGGCCCGCACGTAGCGCGCCCACAGTGCCTCGACGATGGCCACCGCCAGCAGCGACAGGC
The DNA here is from genome assembly GCF_054660795.1 of Mycobacterium sp. MUNTM1. Lineage (NCBI taxonomy): Bacteria > Bacillati > Actinomycetota > Actinomycetes > Mycobacteriales > Mycobacteriaceae > Mycobacterium > Mycobacterium sp. MUNTM1. The sequence continues at coordinate 91,364 of NZ_BAAGDE010000013.1, read as the reverse complement.
CGGTCCACACGGTGATCGGCGGAAACCACCGGTAGAGGCCCTTGACCAGCAGATACCCCACAATGGCCGCGCCGACCACCGCGGCCGTCAGGTCACGCTTGCGGGTGGGTCCCATCAGGCCGTCGACCCCTGATCGCCCCGCGGCTTGCCGTTCGCGCGAAGCGTCAGGCCGGTCGGGCGCACGCCGTCCCGGTCGGCCGCTTCCAGCTGGGCCAGCAGGCCGGCAGCCGGCTGCGGCCCGTCGGCCAGCGTCAGCTGCGCGTCCGGGTCGACGTCCAGCCAGGGGATGAGCACGAACGCCCGCAGGTGGGCCAGCGGATGCGGCAAGGTCAGGTTGTTCTCCCGGGAGATCACCTCCGTCGGGCCGTAGCAGGCGATCAGGTCGACGTCGAGGGTGCGCGGGCCCCAGCGCTCACCGCGCACACGGCCGGCGGCCCGCTCGAACTCCTGCGCCCGCCGCAGCCAGTCCTGCCCGTCGCAGGCCGGGTCGTCGGCGATCAGCACCGCGTTCAGGAAAGGCGCCTGGTCCACCCGGCCCCAGGGGTCGGTCTCGTACACCGGCGACACGGCGAGCACCTTGTCCCCGAGCCCGTCGACGACCGACTGCAACCGCGCCAGCCGGTCCCCCAGGTTGGAGCCGATCGACAAAACCACGCGCGTCATAAGCGCCGCTCCTCAACGCCGGCCGAGCCGGCGTCATCGTCGTCGTCGCGGGTCATACCGACCCGCCCGCCGGGACCACCGAACCGCGGCCGCCGCGGCGCGACCGTCGCACCACCACGGCGACGTCGGCGAACTGCTGCGGGATCGGAGCCTGCGGCTTGTGCACCACCACCTCGACGGCGTGCACGCGTTCGTCGTCCATCACCTGGTCGGCGATCTGGGCCCCGACGGTTTCGATCAGATTGCGCGCGGGACCGGCCACCACGTCGGCGGCCAATTGGGCCAGGGCGCCGTAGTCGTAGGTGTCGGCCAGTTCGTCGCTGGCGGCGGCGCCGGCGAGGTCGATCCACACCGTCATGTCGACGACGAAGTCCTGACCGTTGGCGCGTTCGTGGTCGAAAACCCCGTGTTGTCCGCGAACCTTCAATCCGCGCAACTCGATTCGATCAGCCATTGTCTCCAGCCAGTTCCGTGTGCGACCCGTCGGTCCAGGCCGCTACGACCTTGAGGGCGTCGACCGTGGCCCGCACATCGTGCACACGCACCCCCCAGACCCCGTGCAACGCGGCCAGCGCGGACACCACCGCGGTGGCCGTCTCACGCCCATCTGGTGGTCGCGGCGAACCGTCGGCCCCGGCTAACAACGTACCGAGGAACCGTTTGCGCGATGCACCCAGGAGCACCGGGATGCCGGTGGCGACCAACTGCGGCAGCGCATGCAGCAGCGCCCAATTGTGTTGCCCCGTCTTGGCGAATCCCAGTCCGGGATCGATCATCAGGCGGGCGGGGTCGACACCGGCGGACACCGCGACCTCGACGCTGGCCAGCAGCTCGTCGCGCACCTCGGCGACCACGTCGCGGTAGGTCGGCGCCGCGTGCGGGCGCTCGGCCGACACCGAACGCCAATGCATCAGCACCCAGGGAACTTTCGCGTCGGCCAGCAGCGGGGCCATCGCGGGATCGGCGCGGCCGCCGGACACGTCGTTGACGATCCGCGCCCCGGCGCACAGCGCCGCCCGCGCGACGTCGGCGTGCATGGTGTCGATGCTCACGGTGATGCCTTGTGCCGCAAGTTCTTTGACGACGGGGACGACCCGGGATGTCTCGGCGTGCGGATCGATCCGCGTGGCGCCGGGTCGGGTCGACTCCCCCCCGACGTCGACGATGTCGGCGCCGTCGGCGACCAGCGCCAAACCGTGGGCCACGGCCTTGCCGGGGTCGAGATAGCGGCCGCCGTCGGAGAACGAATCGTCAGTGACGTTCAGAACTCCCATTACCTGCACAGGCGCCAGACTCACTTACGCAGGATCAGGTCGAGCGCCTCGGCTCGAGAAGCCGCGTTCGTCTTGAACAGGCCGCGCACCGCGGAGGTGGTGGTGACCGCCCCGGGCTTGCGGACACCGCGCATCGCCATGCACAGGTGCTCGGCCTCGACCACGACGATCACGCCGCGCGGGTTGAGCTTTTTCACCAGGGCGTCGGCGATCTGGCTGGTGAGCCGCTCCTGCACCTGGGGCCGCTTGGAGTAGAGGTCGACCAGCCGCGCGATCTTGGACAGGCCGGTGACCCGGCCGTCGTTGCCCGGGATGTATCCGACGTGGGCCACGCCGTGGAACGACACCAGGTGGTGCTCACACGTGGAGTACAGCGGAATTTCCTTGACCAGCACCAGCTCGTCGTGGTCCTCGTCGAACATGGTGTTCAGCACGCTGTCGGGGTCGGTGTAGAGCCCGGCGAACATCTCCCGGTAGGCGCGCGCGACCCGCGCCGGCGTCTCCCGCAGGCCGTCCCGGTCGGGGTCTTCGCCGATCGCGTGCAGCAACTCACGGACCGCGGCTTCGGCGCGCTCCTGATCGAACACCCGCGTTGTGGACATCGCGGTATTCGGCAGCGCCATCGAATCCTCCGTTTGCTCAGCCGTGAGCCGGCGGGTTGGACCGGCTTACGTCGTCATCCTGCCGGTCGGGCGAGCCGCCCTCCGGGGCGGGTTGGCCGGGCGGCGGATACGGCGGATATGGCGGGTAGGCGGGACGCCCCTGACCGGGGTGGCCCGCGCCGCCCTGCTGACCGGGATAGCTTTGCTGACCGCCCGGGTGGCCCTGCTGCCCGGGATACCCTTGCGGGCCCGGGTAGCCGCGGGCCGGCTGCGGCCAGTAGGGCTGCTGTCCGGGCTGCGCGGGCGGGTGCCAGTAGGTCGGCTGTTGTTGCTGCGGCGGCCATCCGGGCGCGCGCCAGCCGGCCGGGGCGCCGTAGTCGGGCTGGGTGGGCCCCTGCTGCTCCCCTTGACGATTGCCGCCGCCCTGGGTGCCATGAAAACCGTTGCCGCCGTTGGCGTTTCGATCGGCCTCGACCCGGGCGGCGGCAGCGGCTTCGCTGGCCCGCGCGATCGCCGCCTTGAAGGCCGGCTCGGGGGTGGGCGGCGGCCAGGGCTCGCCGCGCTCGATGGCCAGCTCGCCCGGCGTCTTGATCGGCGGCTTGTCCGACGGGATGCGGCCGCCGAAGTCGTCGAACATGGTGAGCCTGGGCCGCTTTTCGACTCCGGAGAAGATTGCCTCCAGCTCGGCCCGGTGCAGGGTTTCCTTTTCCAGCAGCTGGCCCGCCAAAGTGTCGAGTATGTCCCGGTATTCGGTGAGGATCTCCCACGCCTCGGTGTGGGCGGCCTCGATCAGCTTGCGGATCTCGTCGTCGATGTCGCGAGCGACTTCGTGCGAGTAGTCCGCCTGCGTTCCCATCGTGCGGCCCAGGAACGGGTCGCCGTGCTCCGAACCGTATTTGACCGCACCGAGTTTGGAGCTCATCCCGAATTCGGTCACCATCGCGCGCGCGATCTTGGTGGCCTGCTCGATGTCGGACACCGCGCCGGTCGTCGGCTCGCGGAAGACCAGTTCCTCGGCGGCGCGTCCACCCATCGCGAACACCAACTGCGCGATCATCTCCGAGCGGGTCCGCAGGCCCTTGTCCTCCTCCGGCACCGCCACCGCGTGCCCGCCGGTGCGCCCGCGCGCCAGGATCGTCACCTTGTAGATCGGCTCGATATCGGGCATCGCCCAGGCCGCCAGGGTGTGCCCGCCCTCGTGGTAGGCGGTGATCTTCTTTTCCTGCTCGCTGATGATCCGGCCCTTGCGGCGCGGCCCACCGATCACCCGGTCCACCGCTTCCTCCAGCGCGGCGCTGGTGATGACGGTGCCGTTCTCCCGGGCGGTCAGCAGCGCGGCCTCGTTGATCACGTTGGCCAGGTCGGCGCCGGTCATGCCGACCGTGCGCTTGGCCAGACCGGCGAGGTCGGCGTCCGGGCCGATCGGCTTGCCCTTGGAGTGCACCTCCAGCACCGCTTTGCGACCCGCCAGGTCCGGGTTGGAGACCGGGATCTGGCGATCGAAGCGGCCGGGACGCAGCAGCGCCGGGTCCAGGATGTCCGGCCGGTTGGTGGCCGCGATCAGGATGACGCCGGCCCGCGGGTCGAATCCGTCCATCTCGACCAGCAACTGGTTCAGCGTCTGCTCGCGCTCGTCGTGACCGCCGCCCAGGCCCGCACCGCGCTGGCGGCCCACCGCGTCGATCTCGTCGACGAAGATGATGCACGGGTTGTTCTGCTTGGCCTGATCGAAGAGGTCACGGACGCGGGACGCACCGACGCCGACGAACATCTCGACGAAGTCCGAACCCGAGATCGTGAAGAACGGGACACCGGCCTCGCCGGCGACCGCGCGGGCCAGCAGCGTCTTACCGGTGCCCGGCGGGCCGTAGAGCAGGACGCCCTTGGGGATCTTGGCGCCCAGCGCCTGATAGCGGCCGGGGTTCTGCAGGAAGTCCTTGATCTCGTAGAGCTCCTCGACCGCCTCGTCGACGCCGGCGACGTCGGCGAACGTGGTCTTGGGCATGTCCTTGGAGAGCTGTTTGGCGCGCGACTTGCCGAAGCCGAAGCCCATCCGGGCGCCACCCTGCATGCGGGAGAACATCACGAACAGCCCCACCAGCAGCAGGAGCGGCAGCACGTACACCAGCAGCTCGCCCAGGATGCTGCCCTGGTTGACGACCGTGCTGACCTTCGCGTTCTTGGCGCTCAGCGCATTGAACAGGTCGACCGCGTAGCCGCTGGGAAATTTGGTGATGACCTTGTCGGAATTGTCGGTGTCACCATTGCCCTTTTTCAGGGTCAATCGCAGCTGCTGTTCGCGGTCGTCGATTTGCGCGCTTTTGACGTTGTCGCCGTTGATCTGGGACATCGCCACGGACGTGTCGACGGGCTTATAGCCGCGGGTGTCGTCGCTGAAGTAGAAGAACGACCAACCGAGCAGCACCACGACAGCGATTGCCGTGATGGTGCGAATCACGTTTTTCCGGTTCATCAATCATCGGCCTTAGCGGCCAGGTCCTTCCCCGATATACACGCAGCTGAAAAAGTCCAGGCTACCGCTAGCGGCGATGGCCAGCTCCGGCAGAGCGGTCGCCACCGTCTCTTCAGTTAACGACCGGCAGTTCCCGGCTACTCGTAATACCGGGCCTCGACCACGTTTCCGTCCGGATCGGCGAAGTAGTACCCCTGCGGCGCCCACCCGCGCGCGCCGAAGCTCCGGTTCAATCGCGCGCTGGTATCCACGCCTTCGGCCTGCAGCCGCCGGTCCAGCGCGTCGTATTCGGCCTTCGACAGCGCCAGGCAGACGTGATTGACCGGGTGGCCGGCGCTGCCCTCGATGCGCGTCAAAGTCTCGGTCGCCGAAATGCCTTCGGTGGGCATCAGGTCGATGATCGAGTTCGCACAAACCCGCACGCTCGGGAACGGCGCGTCGCCGGCTTCGAATTCGGCGAAGCGGACCGGTTCCAGCCCGACGACGCGGGTATAGAAGTCCATCGACACCCGCGGGTTTCCGGTCCAGAGCACTACGTGGTCCAAGCGCATCGAATCGAGTATTCCCGCCGCGCACCTATTTGATCGCCAACCCGGCGCCAACGAGCGAGACAAATTCGGGCCTTCTCAGCCAGCAACCGTTGTGCTTTGGTGAGACGGTGCCCCCAACCGAACGGTTAGTAGAGACCAATGGTGCGCGGCTACGGGTGATCGAAGCGGGCGACCGCGGCGCACCGGTGGTGCTCCTGGCGCACGGCTTTCCCGAACTCGCCTACTCCTGGCGCCACCAGATATCCGTCCTCGCCGACGCCGGCTACCACGTGCTGGCGCCCGATCAGCGAGGCTACGGCGGCTCGGATCGCCCGGACGCCGTCGACGCCTACGACATTCATCACCTGACCGCCGACCTGGTCGGCCTGCTCGACGACGTCGGCGCGCAGCGCGCCGTGTGGGTCGGGCACGACTGGGGCGCCGCCGTGGTGTGGAACGCCCCGCTGCTGCACCCGGACCGGGTCGCGGCCGTCGCGGCGCTCAGCGTGCCGGTGACGCCGCGCCCGCACGTGGCGCCGACGAAGGCTTGGCGCAAGATGTTCGGCGAGAACTTCTTCTACATCCTGTACTTCCAGGAGCCCGGCGTCGCCGACGCCGAATTGAACGCCGATTCCGCCCGGGTGATGCGACGCATGATGGGCAGCCTGCGAACCGACGGCAAGGATGCGCTGGTGCGGATGGCCACCCCCGGTCCGCAAGGCTTCATCGAGCGGCTGCCCGAACCCGACGGGCTGCCGGACTGGATCGGCCAGGACGAGCTCGACCACTACATCGCCGAGTTCACCCGCACCGGCTTCACCGGGGGCCTGAACTGGTATCGCAATTTCGACCGCAACTGGGAGACCACTCCCGAGCTCGAGGGCGTGAAGATCTCGGTCCCGTGTTTGTTCATCGGCGGCACGGCCGATCCCGTTTTGTCCTTCACCCGCACCGACCGCGCCGCCGAGGCGATCTCCGGCCCGTACCGACAGGTGATGATCGACGGCGCCGGGCATTGGCTGCAGCAGGAGCGCCCCGACGAGGTGAATGCGGCCTTACTGGAATTCCTCAACGGATTGGAGCTGCAATGAGCGCGCCGCTGCGTTTCGGTGTTTTTATCACCCCGTTTCACCCCGTCGGCCAATCCCCAACGGTGGCACTGGAATACGACATGGAGCGGGTCGTCGCACTGGATCGGCTCGGATTCGACGAGGCGTGGTTCGGCGAGCACCACTCCGGCGGCTACGAGCTGATCGCCTGCCCGGAGGTCTTCATTGCGGCGGCGGCGGAGCGCACCAAGCACATCCGGCTGGGCACCGGCGTGGTGTCGCTGCCCTACCACCATCCGCTGATGGTTGCCGACCGCTGGGTGCTGCTCGATCACCTGACCCGCGGCCGGGTGATGTTCGGTACCGGGCCCGGCGCGCTGCCGTCGGACGCCTACATGATGGGCATCGACCCCATCGAGCAGCGCCGGATGATGCAGGAGTCGCTGGAGGCGATCCTGGCGCTGTTCCGCGCCGCACCCACCGAGCGCATCGACCGGCACTCCGACTGGTTCACCCTGCGTGACGCCCAGTTGCACATCCGGCCCTACACCTGGCCCTACCCCGAAATCTCCACTGCGGCAATGATTTCGCCGTCGGGCCCGCGGCTCGCCGGCGCGCTCGGCACCTCGCTGCTGTCGTTGTCGATGTCGGTGCCCGGCGGCTACGCGGCGCTGGAGACCACCTGGGACGTCGTCCGCGAGCAGGCCGCGAAGGCGGGGCGGGACGAGCCGGACCGCGGCGACTGGCGCGTGCTGAGCATCATGCACGTCGCGGACAGCCGCGAACAGGCCATCGACGACTGCACCTACGGGCTGCAAGATTTCGCGAATTACTTTGGCGCCGCCGGATTTGTACCGTTGGCCAACAGCGTGGAAGGCACCCAGACGCCACACGAGTTCGTCGCCGACTATGCGGCCAAGGGAAACTGCTGCATCGGCACACCCGAGGACGCCATCGCCCACATCGAAGACCTGCTCGACCGCTCCGGCGGCTTCGGCACCCTGCTGATGCTCGGCCACGACTGGGCCTCGCCGCAGGCGACCTACCACAGCTATGACCTGATGGCGCGCAAGGTGATTCCCCACTTCAAACGGCAGCTCGAAGCGTCCCGCTCGTCGCACGACTGGGCCAGGGGCAAGCGCGACCAGTTGATCGGCCGGGCCGGCGAGGCCGTCGTCAAGGCCATCACCGAGCACGTCGACGAGCAGAAAGACGCGGTGCACTGATGCGCGCGGCGGTGTTGCGGGACGGCCGCATGGTCTACCGGGACGACGTGCCCGATCCGATACCCGAGGCCGGCCAGGTGCTGGTGAGCGTGCGCGCGTGCGGAATCTGCGGCTCGGACCTACATTTCGCCGCGCACGGCGCGCAGGTGCTGGAGATGAGCGATCGGGTGGCCGGCGGGTCGGGCGCCATGCACGTCGACCTCGACCGCGACATTTTCATGGGTCACGAGTTCAGCGCCGAGGTACTCGAAGCCGGCCCCGGCACCGATACCCATCCGCCGGGCACCCTGGTCACGTCGTTGCCGGTGCTGTTGTCCGCCAAGGGCGCCGAGCCGATCGTCTACAGCAACAGCACGATGGGCGGTTACGCCGAACGGATGCTGCTGTCGGCGCCGCTGCTCCTGCCCATCCCCAACGGCCTGGACTTCAAACATGCCTCCCTCACCGAGCCGATGGCGGTGGGGCTGCACGCGGTCAACAAGTCCGCTATCGCGCCCGGCGAGACGGCCCTGGTGCTCGGCTGCGGCCCGATCGGGATCGCGATCATCGCCGCCCTGCGGGCGAAAGGCGTGGAACCCATTGTAGCGGCTGACTTTTCACCCAAGCGCCGGGAGCTGGCCACCGCGATGGGGGCCGACCAGACGCTGGATCCGGCGCTGGGTTCGCCCTTCGATGCGGTCAAGCCCGCGGTGGTGTTCGAGGCGGTCGGCGTGCCCGGCATCATCGACGACGTACTCCTTCGGGCGCGGCCCGGCACCCGCCTGGTGGTCGCCGGCGTGTGCATGCAACCCGACACCGTGCACCCGTTCTTTGCGATCGCCAAGGAGATCAACGTGCAATTCGTACTCGCCTACACACCCGAGGAGTTCGGCGATTCGCTGCGCGCGCTGGCCGAGGGCGACATCGACGTCAGCCCGCTGATCACCGGCGAGGTCGGCCTCGACGGGGTCGGCACGGCGTTCGACGACCTCGCCGACCCCGAGCGGCACTGCAAGATCCTTGTCACGCCCTGAGGGTCGTCGGTCGGGCCGACGATCCACCCTTCTGATCTTCTGATCAGCCTCCCGCCGGGGGTTGTGCGATGACGGTGGGCTTGAAACCGTATCGGGGAGTGACGAAGTGGGCCGCGCCGCCGCGTCCCGCCCCGCCGACAGGCGCCATCGGCACCCCACCCACCGTATTGGTGGCACGTTCCACCGCCCCCGCGGTGGTGGCGCCGTTGAGCGCGACGGCAACCGCAGGCACCGTCGGCGCCGCGGTCGCCCAGCCCGCCGGCACCGATAGGCCACCGATTGACGCCGCCTTGCCCACGGCTCCGCCGATCGCGCCCACCGAACCCAGGCCGGCGCCCGACACGGCCGCGGGGACAGCCGCTTCCGCTGCCTTGGCGACGCCCTCGGCCGCGGACTTCGCGGCGGGCATGAAGCCCTGCGCAAGGCTCTGGATGTCTTTGAACGAGGTGGTGAACAGCCGCGTCGGAGAAATCAACCGGATGAAGGCGTCGAAAGGTGTGCTGGCATCCAGGGTTTGCGATCCGGTCAGGCCCTCCAGGAGATCACCCAACGGGCCGCTCACCACGAGGCCGTCGCCTTCGGGATTCAGGCTGATTCCCCCCAGGGAAAGCGCGGGATTGTTCGTCGACCCGGCCAGCGCCGATAGCGTTCGGGGCACCGCGTCAAGCGCCTGCGCACTCTCACCTCCGCTGGTGCCCGCCGCTTGGGCGACCGCCGCGGCCTGACGAGCGGCGCCGGACGGGTCGGTAACGGATGCGGCCGGCGCGAATGGCGGCAACGTCGACGCCGCGGCCGACGTACCGGCATACCCATACATCGCGGCGGCGTCTTGGGCCCACATCTCGCCGTATTGCGCCTCGGCACTCGCGATAGCCGGCGTGTTCTGCCCGAGGAAGTTCGTCGCCAGCAACTCCATCAGCAACGCCCGGTTCGCCGCTATCACCGGCGGCGGAACCGTTTCCGCGAACGCCGACTCGTAGGCACCCGCCGCCGCCACCGCTTGCAGGGCGGCCTGTTCCACTTGCCCGCCCGTAGCGCGTAACCACGCCACCTGCGGGACAACCGCGGTCAGCATCGCCGACGAGGCCGGCCCCTGCCATGGTCCGTCGGTGAGGCCAGCGACCATCGACCCATAGGCGGATGCCGCAGAATCCAACTCGGTGGCCAAACCGTCCCAGGCCGCCGCGGCAGCCAGCAGGGGCGCCGAGCCAGGTCCCGAATACATCAGCGCGGAGTTGATCTCCGGCGGCAACTGCGCGAAGTCCAGCATCGTGTGCTGGCCTAACCGACCGCGGCGGTATTGGCGATCTCCGTGGCGGCGTACGAACCAGCGTTGATGCCAAGCATTGTCGCCAACTGCTCACGAACTACCGCAGCCTGCGCACTGATCTCCTGGAAGAGCTGGCCGTGCCGGGAGAACTGTTGCGCAGTCAGAATCGAGACCGCGTCTGCCGCGGCGGGCGGCACCATGGTCGTGGTGGCTGCCACCGCGGAACTTCCTTCGCGCACGGACGCATTGATTCTGTGCAGCTCGCGGGCAGCGGCACCCAGTAACTCCGGCTGCGCCATCAAGAAGGACATCTTTTCTCAAAACCCTTTCAGATCAATAGTTCTCGGCGCCGAGAGCCGTGCCGAATCGGACGCCTCGACACGTTAGGGCAGGTATGTCCGGATACGACAGCCCGAGACGGGCCAATTCATCACCGGGACGGAAACTGTTCACTTAGCTGATCTGAAATGCTGCAACATTTGGAATTCGCATGAAAACTATTACAAACCAATATGATTGGAGCCATATATGAACCTATATGAGGCTGCAGTGGCGTCCTTTAGGCTTTGCCAGCAGGCTGGTATGAGGCTAATTCTGCTGTTGCACATATTCTTTCGCGCTGATAGCCGACCTCGCCGGTCACGCCATCGACGACGGCCCCGCACACCGGGGCGAAGTTCGCTCACACAGACGGCGGCCCAGCGGCTAGGGTGCCAGGCATGCCGGTCGCAACGAACGCCTCGAAGTTCATCCGCCGATCGATCGCCGTGGCCGCGGCCGGCCTGACGGTCGCAGCGATCTCGGCCTGCGACAAACACAACCCGCCTCCCGGAGCCAACCCCCGTCAGGTCACGGTCGTGGGCACCGGTCAGATGCAGGGCGTCCCGGACACCCTGACCGCCGACGTCGGCATCGAATTCACCGCGCCCGACGTCACCACGGCGATGAACCAGACCAACGACCGTCAACAGGCGGTCATCAACGCATTGACCGGCGCCGGCATCGACCGCAAGGACATCAGCACCACCGAGGTCACCCTGTCACCGGAATACAACAGCCCCGTGCCGAGCGGCACCGCCGCCATCACGGCGTATCGCGCCACCAACGCCATCGCGGTCAAGATTCACCCGACGGATGCCGCCTCGCGCCTGCTGGCCCTCATCGTCGGCACGGGCGGCGATGCCACCCGGATCAAGTCCGTCCGCTATTCCATCGCCGACGATTCCCAGCTGGTGAAGGACGCCCGGGCGCGGGCCTTCAACGACGCCAAGAACCGCGCCGACCAGTACGCCCAGCTATCCGGGCTGCGGCTGGGCCGGGTGCTGTCCATCTCGGAGGCCACCGGCAACACCCCGCCGCCGGTCGGAGCGCCGCGGGCCATGCCGTCGATGGTGCCGCTGGAGCCCGGCCAGCAGACCGTGAACTTCTCGGTGACCGCGGTGTGGGAGCTGGACTAGCGGCGCTGCCGCGGACGCGGCAGCAATGTCCAAGCCGGGCGCTGGGGGCATACCGCCAACCAGGCGGACGGGTCGCCGCCACTGGACTGAGGCCGACGAATCGGCGGATCTATTGCTGGTAGACCCTGGGGTCCAAGGTGCCGATGTAGGACAGGTCGCGGTAGCGCTCGTCGTAGTCGAGGCCGTAGCCGACGACGAAGTCGTTGGGGATGTCGAAGCCCACGTACGCGATGTCGACGTGGGCTCCCTGCGCGTCGGGCTTGCGCAGCAGCGTGCACACCCGCAGCGAACGCGGGTGCCGCGTCTTGAGGTTGCGCAGCAGCCAGGACAGCGTCAGGCCCGAGTCGACGACGTCCTCGACGATCAGCACGTCGCGACCCTCGATATCGCGGTCCAGGTCCTTGAGGATCCGCACCACGCCCGAGGAGGACGTCGACGACCCGTAGGAGCTGACGGCCATGAATTCGAATTGGGTGGGCAGCGGGATCGCGCGGGCCAGGTCGGTGACAAAGATCACAGCGCCCTTGAGCACGGTGATCAGCAGCAGGTCCTGGCCCGTCTCGGTCGCGGCGTCGCGGTAGCTCTCGCCGATTTCGTGGCCGAGTTCGGCGATTCGCGCCTGAATTTGCGCCGACGTCAGCAGGACAGACTTGATATCCCCGGGGTACAGCTCCCCGGGTTTGGCAGGGGTGATCGCCGAGGAGATCTGGGCCACGCCCACAGAGTGCCACGACGGCGGGCGAATAACCAACGGCAGCCCCGATATTGCGGCTAGTGGATCGGTTTGCCGACCGGCTCGCGCCACAGCGTCAGCACGCCGTCGCGGCGGCCCGCGAACAATCGCTCGTCGGGCAACGAGGACCCGACCGCCACTCCGCCCTGCCCGTGCCATCCGGTGACCAGGGCGTCGACCCCGCGAATCTGCCTGTCGGTCAGGTTCGTTGCGCCCCCGGCCAACAACCAGGCCCGGATCACCCGGCGCCGCACCGGGGCGTCCAGTGTCGCCAGCGCCTGCACCCGCAGGCCGGAGCCCGCCTTGACGTCGGGCAGCGCCCGGGCGGCCAGCGCGTCGATCAGCTCGGAGTCCTCCCGCAAGGACGTCGCGGTGCGGGCCAGCGCCTCGGCCACGCCGCCGCCCAGCACGTCCTCCAGCAGCGGCAGCACCTCGGTGCGCAGCCGGGTCCGGGTGAAGCGGCGGTCGGCGTTGTGCGGATCCTGCCAGGGGGTCAGCCCCAGCTCCGCGCAGGCGGCGTGCGTCACCGCGCGCCGGACCTCCAGCAACGGCCGGCACCACGGCGGATCGTAGGGGCGCATCCCGGCGATCGAGCGCACCCCGGACCCGCGGCCCAACCCCAGCAGCACGGTCTCGGCCTGGTCGTCGAGCGTGTGGCCCAACAGCACCGGGCCGGTGTGATAGGCGCTCAACGCGGCGTAGCGGGCCGCGCGCGCCGCCGCCTCGGGACCGCCCCGGTTGCCCACCTGAACCCGGATCACTTGAGCCGCAACGCATCCCAACGCGACGGCCTGCGCCCGGGCGGCCTCGGCGACGGCCGCCGAGTCGGGTTGCAGGCCGTGGTCGACGATCACCGCCGTGGTGGGCCGCAGCGGGGCCGCCACCGCGGTCAGGGCCAGCGAATCGGGACCGCCGGACAGCGCCACGCACCACGGTTCGACGGTGGCGAGGTGGGTCTTGCCGAACGCCTCGACGGCCGAGCGGAGCCGGCCTACAGCACCCTGTCGATCCATCGCTGAGGCTCTTCGATCTCGGCGGGCAGCGGCAAGGTTTCGGGGCCGCTCCAGACGACGTTGAACTGGGCCATCCCCACCTGGCCGACCACGTGGTCGACGAACGCCTTGCCGCGGGTGTACTGGCTGAGCTTGGCGTCGAGGCCCAGCAGTGCGCGCAACAACCGCTGCAGCGGGGGCTGCTTGCGGTGGCGGCGCTCGTCGAACCGGCGGCGGATGGTGGCCACCGACGGCACCGCCATCGGCCCGACGGCATCCATGACGTGGTCGGCGTGGCCCTCCAGCAGGGTGCCCAACACCAGCAGCTGGTCCAGCGCCTGCCGCTGCGGTTCGGACTGCACCGCGCGCACCAGCCCGAGAATGCCCGACGAGTTGGCGTCGGAGTCCGGCGTTCCGGCGCCGCGGTTGCGGGCATAGTCGGCGAGCCGGCTGATCACCTGCCCCATGTCCTCACCGGCGTCGCGGGTCAGCAGGCCCAGTGCCTGCGACATGTAGTCGGGCAGCCAGGGGTTGGCGGTGAACTGCACGCGATGGGTCACCTCGTGCAGGCACACCCACAGCCGGAAATCGGACGGCTCGACCCGAAGCTGCCGCTCGACCGCGATGACGTTGGGATACACCAGCAGCAGGCAGCCGGTCCTGGCTCCGTCGTCGGCGGCGAACGGGTCGTATTGGCCGAGAATCCCCGAGGACACGTAGGCCAGCACGGCGCCGGTCTGCGCGCCGGTGACGCGGCCGGTGAAAAACCCGCGCGGCTTCTCGGCGCCGTTCATCATCACCCGCATCGACTCGGTGGCCGCGCCGATCCAGTCCGGGCGGTCGACGATGCGCGCGGCCGGCACCTGGCCGTTGGTGACCAGGCCGGTGACGTCACGCACCAGCGGTTCGGCTTTGGTGGACGCGGTGGCGAGCTCGTCGATCACCTGGCGGCGGGTGTAGTCGCTGGACGGCGGGCCCGGACGCGCCAGCCGCCGCCCGACGGTGGCCGCGAACCGCCAGTCGACGGCGGTACCCAGCGTCAGGTCCGGCGACGGCGTCATGAGCACCCGCAGGACCACAACCGAGTGGCCAGGGCATCCATCACGTTGCGGCCGTTCGGGCCGGCGTCGTTGGAGAGGAACGCGAAGGTGAGCACCCGGCCGCTGCGGTCGGTCAGCACCCCGGCCAGCGCGTTGATGCCGGTCAGCGAGCCGGTTTTGGCGCGCAGCCAGCCCGCCGGGCCCTGCGCCGTGGAGGCGTCGGTGAAGCGGTCGGCCAGCGTCCCGCTGCCGGCGGCGATCGGGAGGAGATCCAGCAGCGCCCGCAGCGACGGCTGGTCGGGCCCCGCGGCGGCCTGCAGCACGCCGTCGAGCGTCTTGGCCGTCAGGCGATCGTCGACCGAGAGCCCGCTGGAATCCAGCAGGGTCGCACCCGCGGTGTCGACGTGAGCGGTGGTCAGCCGGTTGGTCACCGCGTCGACGGCGCCGGCGAAGCTGCGCGGCCGGTTGATCGCGGCCGCCACCTCACGTGCGATGCTTTCGGCCAGCACGTTGTCGGAATGATCCATCATCTCGGACAGCCGCTGGACCAGCGGCGCCGACTGCACGACCGCCAGCTGCCGGGCCCCGGACGGCGCGGTCACGGTCGTCACCGCGTTGGGGTCCAGTCCCAGCGCCTTGGCCAGCTCCCGGCCGGCATCCAAGGCCGGGGTCCGGGACCGCCGCGAGTTGACCGTCGACGGCTGGATGCGTCCGGCGTCGATCATCACCGACTCGATCGGCGCGATGTCGCCGTTGTCGACGTCAGCCAGGTCCCAGCCCTGCGCCATCGTCGGCCCGCTGAACGCCGAGGTGTCCACCTGCACCGCAGTCGGCGTCACGCCGCTGCGGCGGATCTGTTCGACCAGGTCGGACAGGCGCGCCGACCCCCGGTACCAGGTGGCCACGCCGGGCGGCGCCGCCGACAGCACCGGGTCACCCGCGCCCACCAGCACGACGGGTCCCTGGGCGTTTTGGCTGCCCGCCACCACGCGGGTGCTGATCCGGGCCTGGTGGTCCAGTGTCAGCAAGGCCGCGGCCGCCGTGAGCACCTTGTTGGTCGAGGCCGGCACCAGCGGCATGTCGCCGCCGACCTGCCACAGCTCCTTTCCGGTGATGGCGTCGGTGACACGTCCGCCCAGCCGGCCCAGGTTCGGGTCGCCCGCTACCGGCGCCAGCATCGCGGCGACGCCGGGTCCGCTGGGTAGCTCGGCGGTGTCGCTCACCGGGACCATGCCCGGCTTCACCGTCGGCGCGTGCGGCGGCGGGATCGGGGCATGCGCACTGTTGGCGCCGTGTCCGGTCGTGGTGAAAAACGTTGCCGCCACCACTACGGCGGCGACAAACGCCAGCACGCCCAACCCGATGAGCACTGGGGTGGATTTTTGCCAGCGAGTACGGGCCATCACTCTCCTGACTGTCTGCACCCATTCTGCCGAATCAGCGGCGATGCGCTCGACTAGGGTGTAGCAGAGCAAAATTGGCCTGCCTAACAGACAAGGAGCCGACGCGGTGGAATTCGACGTGACCATCGAGATCCAAAAGGGCCAGCGGAACAAGTACGAGGTCGACCACGAGACTGGACGGCTACGTCTGGACCGCTACCTGTACACCGCGATGGCCTACCCGACCGACTACGGCTTCATCGAGGACACCCTCGGCGAGGACGGCGACCCGCTGGACGCGATGGTGCTGTTGCCGCAGTCGGTGTTCCCCGGCGTCATCGTGGAGGCCCGCCCGGTGGGCATGTTCCGGATGACCGACGAGAAGGGCGGCGACGACAAGGTCTTGTGCGTGCCGGCCGGCGACCACCGCTGGGACCACGTCCAGGACATCGGCGACGTTTCGGAGTTCGAGCTCGACGTGATCAAGCACTTCTTCGTGCACTACAAGGACCTGGAACCGGGCAAGTTCGTCAAGGCCGCGGACTGGGTCGGCCGCGAAGAGGCCGAAGCGGAGATCCAGCGCTCGATCGAGCGGTTCAAGGCCGAAGGGCACTGAACCACGCCGGCGCGTTGACGCTGTCGGCGTAATCGCGCCCGCGCCGCCGCGGGATTCTCGGTGGCATCCTGGCGATGTGACCCCGGTGCTGCATTTCGCCGCGAACTTCTGGTGGCTGGTTTTCCCGCTGGGCGGTGTGATCGGCGGCGGGCTTCGGGCCATCGGCGCGGCCAATGAGCGCCGGGCCGAGCGCCGGATGGAGCGCTACCGGCTGAAGCAGCAGGCCAAGATCGCGGTGGCCGAGGCATCCGGGCGGGGGCGGACCCACGAGCAAGCCGACCGCCGGGAACTCGCCAAGCTCGTTGCCGCGCACGACCGTACCGACGCGCGGTGGTTCGACTACGAGGTCGACCTCGCGAAGCTGTTGGACTTCCCGTTGATGACCAACATGCGCGACCCGCTCACCATCGCGTTCCACAAGGCGAAGCGGCGCGCCGACCTGCTGCGGCCGGAGCCGCCCGATGCCCTGGTGGGCGACCGGGACGCGCTGCTGGACTACCGCGATGCCGTCCACGAGTACCTCAGCGCGTTCGAGATCGCCGAGGCCGAGGCGATCCGGCGGCGGCGCAGCGACTTCTCGGCCGACGACCAGCAGCGGCTGGCACGCGCCCAGAACCTGCTGCACCTGGCTAACGACGAGGCGGCGACGCGCGAGGAACGCCAGAACGCCTACGCGCGGGCGACCAAGGAGCTCGACCGTTTGATCGCGCTTCCCGCGCCCGCCCGGACCGCCATCGAACAGCGCATCGCCGGGCAGATCGAGGCCTAGACGGGCTCGGCCTCGGCGCGGGCCTCGCGGCGATTGCGCAGGATGCTCCAGCCCAGCGCCGCCGCGATGAAGACCACGCCGACCGAGGCGGTGACGGCCTCGGGGACCTCGAACTTCGGCTCGATGGAGGCGAGCATGATCACCGCCAGCGCCCCGATCGCCCAGTGCGCGCCGTGTTCCAGGTACACGAACCGGCCCAGCGCCTCCTGGCGGACCAGATAGATGGTGATCGACCGGACGAACATCGAGCCGACCAGTCCCAGCCCCAGCGCGATGATGATCGGGTCCGAGGTGATGGCGAAGGCGCCGGTGACGCCGTCGAAGGAGAAGGCGGCGTCCAGGACCTCGAGGTAACCGAACAGGGCCAGGCCGGCCCAGCGCGTCGCCGCGCCGGCCGTGCCGGTGTCGGTGGGGGCCGGCCGGAATGCCCGGCTCAGTCCGTTGACCACCAGATAGGTCACCATGCCCAGCAGCCCGGCGGTCAGCACCGTGGCCGCCTCGTCACTCGAGTGCGTCAACCGCGTGCCGACCAACACCAACGCCAGAGCGGCAACCACCAGCGACACCTGCCCCAATCGGCCGATGCGCGCGAAGGGGATTTCAATCCACTTGAGCCACTTGATGTCTCGGTCATAGAAGACGAAATCCAGAAACAGCATCAAGAGGAAGATGCCACCGAACGCGGCGATCTGGGGATGCGCTGCGATGACGAGCTTTTCGTAGCTGGGCGAGCCGTCCGGGAACTCCAGCGCGCCGTGCGGCGGCGGATGCAGCGCCAGCCCCATCGCGCGCACCGGTTCCAGCCCCGCGGTCGCCCAGACGATGAGTAGCGGGAAGAGCAGTCGCATGCCGAACACGGCGACGAGGATCCCGATCGTCAGGAACATCCGCTGCCAGAAGCGGCTCATCCGCTTCAGGATCGAAGCGTTGATGATGGCGTTGTCGAACGACAGCGACACCTCGAGGGCGGCCAGCACCAGCAGCAGATACAGACCTTTGAAGCCGCCGTAGGCATACCCGAGGCACAGGGCCGCCGCGGTGACCACCAGCGAGACCCCGAAGGTGCGCAACGCGGACATGGATCCTTTCCGACCGCCGATCACACTAGCGAACCGCATCGCCGGGATGGGCGGTCGCTGCGGGCCGCATAGAATTTTCAAATTGTGGCGAAACCTCGGGGCAGTCGGCCGAAACCGCCGCCGACCCGATGACCGAGATCAGCGCCTCGCAGGGGCCGGTGGCGCGCGGCAGCATGGCCCGGGTCGGCACCGCCACCGCCGTGACGGCGCTGTGCGGCTACGCGGTGATCTATCTGGCCGCTCGTGACCTGGCGCCGAGCGGCTTCTCGATATTCGGCGTGTTCTGGGGGGCGTTCGGGCTGGTCACCGGCGCGGCCAACGGCCTGCTGCAGGAAACCACCCGGGAGGTGCGCTCGTGCTCGGTTGGTGGGCCCTACATCGCCGACCTGACCGCCCGGCCCGCGCCGGGCAAGCCCCGCACCCACCCGATGCGCGTCGCCATGCTGGTCGGGGTCGCCGCGGCCGTCCTGATCGCCGGCAGCTCCCCGCTGTGGAGCGGGCGGGTGTTCGTTGAGGCGCGGCTGCTGTCGGTGGCGCTGCTGTCCGTCGGGCTGGCCGGGTTCTGCGTGCATGCCACCCTGCTGGGCATGCTGGCCGGCACCAATCAGTGGACCCGCTACGGCGCGCTGATGGTGACCGACGCCGTCATCCGGGTGCTCGTGGCCGCGGCCACCGTGGCGCTGGGCTGGCGGTTGGTCGGCTTCCTGTGGGCGACGGTGGCGGGCGCGGTCGCCTGGCTGCTCCTGCTGGTCGCCTCGCCGGCGACCAGGGCCACGGCCCGCCTGCTGACGCCGGGCGGCACCGCGACCTTTCTTCGGGGCGCGGCGCATTCGATCACCGCGGCCGGCGCCAGCGCGATCCTGGTGATGGGTTTTCCGGTGCTGCTGAAGCTGACCAGCGCCGAGCTCGGCGCGCAGGGCGGGGTGATCATCCTGGCCGTCACGCTGACCCGCGCGCCGCTGCTGGTGCCGCTGACGGCCATGCAGGGCAACCTGATTGCCCATTTCGTCGACGAGCGCAGCGACCGGATCCGCGCGCTGCTCGCCCCGGCGGCGATCGTCGGGGCGATCGGCGCGGTCGGGGTGCTGGCCGCGGGCCTGGTGGGTCCGTGGCTGTTGCGGGTCGCGTTCGGGCCGCAGTACCACGCCAGCAGCGCGCTGCTGGCGTGGCTGACCGCGGCCGCGGTGGCGATCGCCATGCTGACGCTGACCGGGGCGGCGGCGGTGGCCGCCGCGCTGCACCGCGCCTACTCGCTGGGCTGGGTGAGCGCCACGGTCGGGTCGGGATTGCTGCTGTTGCTGCCGTTGTCCCTGCAGACCCGGACCGTGGTCGGGTTGCTGTGCGGACCGGTGGTGGGGATCGGCGTCCATCTGCTGGCGCTGTCGCGCGCCGCGCGCTCTACCGGCTGATATGACCTGCACCAGCGTGTACCTTGTGGGCTTAGATGGGTACTGAAACGCATTATTCGGTCGTCTGGGTCGTCATTCCCGCCTTCAACGAAGCAGCTGTCATCGGCGAGGTGGTCGCCGACGTGCGCTCGGTGTTCGACCATGTCGTCTGCGTGGACGACGGCAGCGCCGACGGCACCGGCGAGATCGCGCTGCGGGCCGGAGCCCATCTGGTGCGGCATCCGATCAACCTCGGGCAGGGCGCCGCCATCCAGACCGGCGTCGAGTATGCCCGCAGGCAGCCCGGGGCCCAGATTTTCGCGACCTTCGACGCCGACGGCCAGCACCGCGTCAAGGACCTGGCGACCATGGTCGACCGGTTGCGGGCCGGCGATGTGGACGTCGTCATCGGCACCCGGTTCGGCACGCAACAAAGCGCCCGGCCGCCGTTCGTCAAGCGGATCGTGCTGCAGACCGCCGCCCGGTTGAGCCGGCGCGGCCGCCGACTTGGCCTGACCGACACCAACAATGGGCTGCGGGTGTTCAACAAAAAGGTCGCCGACGGCCTGGACATCACCATGAGCGGCATGAGCCACGCCAACGAATTCATCATGCTGATCGACGAAAACCAATGGCGCGTCGCCGAAGAGCCGATCGAGGTGCTCTACACCGAGTACTCGAGGTCGAAGGGGCAGCCCCTGCTCAACGGTGTCAACATCATTTTCGACGGGTTCCTGCGAGGGAGGACTCCATGAACTGGATCCAAGTGCTGCTGATCGGATCGATCGTCGCGCTGTTGGTGTATCTGCTGCGGTCGCGCCGCAATTCGCGGTCGAAGGCGTGGGTCAAGGTCGGCTACGTCGTGTTCGTGCTGGCCGGCATCTACGCCGTGCTGCGGCCCGACGACACCACGGTGGTGGCGCACTGGTTCGGGGTGCGCCGCGGCACCGACCTGATGCTCTACGCGCTGATCATGGCGTTCTGCTTCACCACGCTCAGCACCTACATGCGGTTCAAGGACCTGGAGCTGCGCTACGCGCGGCTGGCCCGGGCGGTGGCGATGGACTCCGCGCAGGCGCCCGAAGGGGGCTAGCCGGCCTGAGCCCGCCGGAAGAATTCCACGGTGCGGGCCACCCCGTCGGACAGTTCGACCTTCGGTTTCCAGCCCAAAACCTTTGCGGCCAAACCGATGTCGAGGCAGGACCGCTTGAGGTCGCCAAGCCGCGGCGGCGCGAACTCCGGATCATCGGGTCCCCCGACAGCGGCGGCCACCGCCGAATGCAATTGGCGGTCCGAGGTTTCGATGCCGGTGCCGATGTTGAAGCGCTGCCCGCCGCCGGCGTCTCCGGCCGCCCTGACGAAGGCGTCCACGACGTCGTCGACGAAGACGTAGTCGCGGGTGTTGCTGCCGTCCCCGAAGACCTTGGTGGGCTTACCCGAGAGCAGCGCCTGGGCGAAGATCGCCACCACGCCGGCCTCGCCGTGCGGATCCTGGCGTGGGCCATAGACATTCGCCGGCGCGATGTGCGAGCAGTCCAGACCGTACAGGTGGCGGAAGGTGTTCAGGTAGATCTCGCCGGCCACCTTCCCGGCGGCGTAGGGCGAAGCAGGATCAGTGGGGTCGTCCTCACTGGTGGGGTATCGCGGCGGGGTGCCGTAGATGGAACCCCCCGAGGAGGTGTGCACGATCTTGCGGACCTGCGCCCGGCGGGCCGCCTCGGCCAGGCGGACCGTGCCGATGACGTTGACCGAGGCGTCGAACTGCGGGTCGGCCACCGAGTGCCGCACGTCGATCTGGGCCGCCAGGTGGAACACCACCTCCGGTCGGTGCTCGGCGAGGATAGCCTCCAGGTCGGCGGTCACGATGTCGGCCTCGACGAAGACGTGAGCCGGATTGTCGGCCAGGTGCTCGAGGTTGGTCGCGCGGCCGGAGGCGAAGTTGTCCAGCCCCACCACCGCATGACCGTCGGCTAACAGACGGTCGACTAGCGTCGAGCCGATGAATCCGGCCGCCCCGGTAACCAGTGCACGCACCGGCCCACCATACATAGCGACCGCGGCCGCCGCGCTCATCGCGGTGCAGCTGGCGGTGCGGGCGGTGCTGGCGTTCGGCGGCTACTTCTACTGGGACGACCTGATCCTCATCGGCAAGGCCGGCACCCACAACCTGCTCGCGCCGTCGTACCTGTTCGACGACCACGACGGGCACGTCATGCCCGGGGCATTTCTGGTCGCGGGCACCATCATCCGGCTCGCGCCGCTGAACTGGACCTGGCCGGCGGTCAGCCTGCTGGTGCTGCAGCTGCTGGCGTCGCTGGCGTTGTTGCGCGCGCTGTGCGTCATCCTGGGCTGGCGGCCGGTCCTGCTGATCCCGTTGACGTTCGCGTTGTTCACGCCGCTGGCCGTGCCGGGATTCGCGTGGTGGGCGGCGGCGCTGAACTCGCTGCCGATGCTGGCCGCGCTGGCCTGGGTGTGCGCAGACGCCATCCTGCTGGTGCGCACCGGCAAACAGCGGTACGCCGTGACCGCAGTGCTGGTCTACTTCGGCGGCCTGCTGTTCTTCGAGAAGGCCGCGGTGATCCCGTTCGTCGCGTTCGCGGTGACCGCGCTGCTGTGCCACGTCACCGGAGATCGGAGCCTGGCGTCGGCGCTGGCGACGGTGTGGCGCGCCGGCCTGCGATTGTGGACCGCCGCGCTGGTCCTCACCGCGGCCTGGATCGCACTGTATCTGGCCGTGGTCAACCAGCAGCGGTGGAGTTCCGACCTGTCGATGACGGGCCGGCTGCTGATGCGCTCGCTCACGCACGGCATCGTGCCGGGGCTGGCCGGCGGGCCGTGGCACTGGGACCGGTGGGCTCCGGCCTCGCCCTGGGCGACGCCCCCGCCGTCGGTCATGGCGCTGGGCTGGCTGGTGCTGGCGACCATCCTGGCGGTGTCGCTGGTGCGCAAGGAGCGCATCGGGCCGGTCTGGCTGATCGCCGTCGGTTACGCCGTCGCCTGCCAGGTGCCGATCTACCTGATGCGGTCGTCGAGGCAGACCGCGCTGGAACTCGCGCAAACGCTGCGCTACCTGCCGGATCTGGTCGTGGTGCTGGCGCTACTGGCCGCCGTGGCGTTGTGTGCCCCCAACCGGCGGGCCGGGCCCCGGTGGCTGGACGCCTCGCCGAAGCGCACCGCGGTGGTCGCGATGTTGGCGGTGTTGTTCGCGGCCAGCAGCCTGCGCTCGACGGCGACGTTCCTGACCAGCTGGCGCGACAATCCGGCCGAGCCCTATCTGCGCAACGCCCGGGCCGCTCTGGCCGCGGCCCACGCCGCCGCGGACCCGCCGCTGCTGGACCAGGAGGTCGATCCGTTGGTGCTGCAGCGGGTGGCCGCACCGGAGAACCTGGCCAGCCACCTGTTCGCGCTGCTGCGAGACAGGCCCGAATTCGCGCCCGCGACAACGCAATTGCGCATGTTCGACCGCTCGGGCCGGTTGATCAAGGCGCGGGTCACCTGGGTGCGGACCATCGTGCCCGGGCCGATGCCGCAGTGCGGCTACTTCGCCCAGCCGGACAAGCCGGCCCGCCTGATCCTGGACGGCCCGCTGCTGCCCGCCGACTGGACCGTCGAACTGAACTACCTGGCCAACAGCGACGGCTCGATGACGCTGAAGATGACGCAGGGTCCCGAGGTCAAGGTGCCGCTGCACCCCGGACTCAACCGGGTCTTCGCCAGGCTGCCCGGCGCCGGCGACGCGATCACCGTGCGCGCCAACACCACCGCGTTGGCGTTGTGCATCGCGTCGGGCCCGGTGGGCTTCGTGGCGCCCGCCTGACCGCTTGGCTCGCCGTCACGCCGGCGTGACGCTCGGTGCCGACGGTCACGCTGGCGTGACGCTCGGCGTCCCGGGAAGCTATGGAGCCGCCTGGGGGAATCGAACCCCCGACCTATTCATTACGAGTGAATCGCTCTACCGACTGAGCTAAGGCGGCATACCCGCACGCCGGGCGGCACGAGTCTACGGCAGGCGGGCGGGCACCACGAAATCAGTCGCGCAGTTCCTGGCCGATGGTCGCGACCATGGCGTCGACGGCGAACTTGGGCTTGACGTTGATCGCCAGTGCCTCGCGGCACTCGAGCACCGCTTCGATGCAGCGCAGCAGCCGCGCGGGCGGGGCGTGGGCGGCCAGCGCCGCGACCTTCTCGGCCATGTCGGGGTGGTTGGCCCGCACCTCCCCGGCGCTGGCGGAGGTCATCAGCGCGTCCCGGAAATAGGTGGCCAGGTCGATCAGCGCGCGGTCCAGGGCGTCGCGCGAGGCCCGGGTCTGGCGCGACTTCTGCCGTCGCTCAAGGTCCTTCATCGCCCCGGCCGCGCCGCGCATCGCGCCCGCGGTGCCCTTGCCGGTGCCGCCTGCGCCCAGGGCGGTGCGCAGCTCCTCGGTCTCGGCCTCGGCGCGGTCGGCGGTCAGCACGACGGCCTCGGCCTCGGCCGCGGCCACCAGCTCTTCGGCGGCGGCGTAGGCCCGCGACGGGGTGGCGGCGTCGCGCACCAGCGACAGCGACCGCTCCCGGCGCTCCCTGGCCTCGGGATCGGTGGCCAGCCGGCGCGCCCGCCCCACATGCCCGCCGCTGACCGACGCCGCCCAGCTCGCCGTGGCCGGGCTCAGGCCGTCGCTGTCGACCAGCACGTGCGCGATCGCCTCGGTCGACGGCGTCACCAGCGCCACATGCCGGCACCGGGAGCGCAGCGTGATGGCGATGTCCTCGGGATCCACCGACGGCGCGCACAGCAGGAACACCGTCGACGGCGGCGGTTCCTCGACCACCTTCAGCAGGGCGTTGGCGGCGCCCTCGGTCAGCCGATCGGCGTCTTCGATCACCACGATCTGCCAGTGCCCGGTGGCGGGGCGCCGCGACGCGATCTGCACGATCGATCGCATCTCGTCGACGCCGATGGACAGGCCCTCGGGAATCACCCGCCGCACGTCGGCGTGGGTGCCGGCCATGGTCGTCGTGCACGCGTGGCAGCGGCCGCACCCCGGCTCCCCGTCTGAGGTGCACTGCAGCGCGGCGGCGAAGCACAACGCCGCCACTGAGCGCCCCGAACCGGGCGGACCGGTGATCAGCCACGCATGTGTCATAGTCCCGGCGCCCGCGTCACTGTGGCCTGAGTCACCGCGAGCGGCTCTGGCGGCGGACAGCAGCTCGGCCGTCACCGCGTCCTGGCCTACCAGCCGCGTAAACACCCCGGACATCACCGGTAACAGTAGTGGCGGCGCCGACAGATACCGAACGGCCACCGTACCGCGACCATTTCGTTATCTTCGGCGTCGGCGAGGGCACCCGAACGACCTGCCGAGATCGTTATTAAGTTTCCGGGAGGTCGGCGGTGACCGATACGGTGGGTTAGTGACAACGGCGGCGGCACTACCGGGGCGGATCAGCGCATTCGTCCGCTGGGTGATGCGCACGCCGTGGCCGCTGTTCTCGCTCAGCATGCTGCAGGCCGACATCATCGGCGCCCTGTTCGTGCTCGGCTTCCTCCGCTACGCGCTGCCGCCCGAGGACCGCATCCAGTTGCAGGATCTGCCGGTGCTGAACCTGGCGATCTTCGCCACCGCCCTGGTGGTCGTCTTCCTCACCGGATTGGCCGTGACGCTGCGGCTGCTGATGCCGGTGTTCCGGTGGCAGCGCCGCGACAACATGCTCGCCGAGGCCGACCCGGCCGCCACCGAACTGGCCCGCAGCCGCGCGCTGCGAATGCCGTTCTACCGCACCCTGATCAGCATCGTGGCCTGGGCGATCGGCAGCGTGGTGTTCATCATCGCCAGCTGGTCGGTGGCCCGATTCGCCGCGCCCGTGGTCGCGGTGTCCACCGGGCTCGGGGCCGCGGCCACCTCGATCATCGGCTACCTGCAGTCCGAGCGGGTGTTGCGGCCCGTGGCGGTGGCCGCCCTGCGCAGCGGGGTGCCCGAGAACGTCAAGGCGCCCGGCGTCATCCTGCGGCAGATCCTGACCTGGATGCTGTCCACCGCCGTGCCGGTGCTGGCGATCGTGCTGGCGGTGGTGGCCGACAAGACCTCGCTGCTGCACGCCACGCCGGAGAAGCTGTTCACCCCCATCCTGTTGCTGGCGTGCGCCGCGCTGGGCATCGGGCTGGTCAGCACGCTGCTGGTGGCCATGTCGATCGCCGACCCGCTGCGCCAGCTGCGCTGGGCGCTCTCGGAGGTGCAGCGCGGAAACTACAACGCGCACATGCAGATCTACGACGCCAGCGAGCTGGGCCTGCTGCAGGCGGGCTTCAACGACATGGTGCGCGACCTGTCCGAGCGGCAGCGGCTGCGCGACCTGTTCGGCCGCTACGTCGGCGAGGACGTGGCCCGCCGCGCGCTGGAACGGGGCACCGAGCTCGGCGGCCAGGAGCGCGATGTCGCGGTGCTGTTCGTGGACCTGGTCGGCTCCACCCAGCTGGCCTCGACCCGGCCGCCCGCCGAGGTCGTCCACCTGCTCAACGAGTTCTTCCGGGTGGTGGTGGAAACCGTTGGCAAGCATGGTGGTTTCGTCAACAAGTTCCAGGGGGACGCCGCGCTGGCAATTTTCGGCGCGCCTATCGAGCACCCCGACTCGCCCGGCGGCGCGCTGGCCGCGGCCCGCGAATTGCACGACGCGCTGCTGCCGGTGATCGGCTCGGCGGAGTTCGGCATCGGGGTGTCATCCGGGCGGGCCATCGCCGGCCACATCGGCGCGCAGGCCCGCTTCGAGTACACGGTGATCGGCGACCCGGTCAACGAGGCCGCCCGGCTGACCGAACTCGCCAAGCTGGAACCCGGCCACGTGCTCGCATCGGCCATCGCGGTCAGCGGGGCGCTGGACGCCGAGGCCCTGTGCTGGGACGTCGGCGAGGTGGTCGAGTTGCGCGGCCGTCGGGCGCCCACCCAACTGGCGCGTCCGGTGAACCTGGCCGGAATTGCCGAGTCGGAGCCCACTCAGGCTCGCGCCGAAGAGATGTCCGGCGAGGCCATCGGCCCGGGCTACTGAGCCGGATCAACCGCGCTTGGCGGCCTTTTTGGCCACGGACTTCTTGGCCGGGGCCTTGCGGGTGGCCTTCTTGGCGGGGCGCTTCGCCGGGCCACGAGCCCGGCGATCGGCCAGCAGTTCCGCGGCGCGCTCGTCGGTGATCGAGACGACGTCGTCGCCCTTGCGCAGGCTGGCGTTCGTCTCGCCGTCGGTGACGTACGGGCCGAACCGGCCGTCCTTGATCACCATCGGCTTGCCCGTCGTCGGATCGGCGCCCAGCTCACGCAGCGGCGGCGCGGCGGCGCCCTGCCTGCCACGGCGTTTGGGCTCGGCGTAGATCTTGAGCGCTTCCTCGAGGGTGATGTCGAACATCTGCTCCTCGGTCGCCAGCGATCGAGAATCGGTGCCGCGCTTCAGATATGGGCCGTAGCGGCCGTTCTGCGCGGTGATCTCCTCGCCGGTGGCGGGGTCGACGCCGACCACCCGGGGCAGCGAGAGCAGCCGCAGCGCGTCCTCGAGCGTGACCGTCTGCAAGTCCATGGTCCGCAGCAGCGAACCGGTGCGCGGCTTGGGGCCGGTGGGCTTCTTGCCCTTCTTCGCCGGCGCGGCGCTGCCGTCGTCGTCGCCGGGCGGCGGCTCCGGCAGGACCTCGGAAACGTATGGCCCGTAACGGCCGTCCTTGGCGACGATCTCGTGACCCGTTGCCGGGTCCACCCCCAGCACGCGGCCCTCCTGCGGCGTGGCGAACAGCTGCTCGGCCACCTCCAGCGTCAGCTCGTCGGGCGTCAGCGAATCGTTGAGGTTGGCCCGCTGCGGTTTCAGTTCGCCGCTGGGATCATCGGGGTCGCCGGTCACCATGCGCTCCAGGTACGGCCCGTTCTTGCCCACCCGGACGTAGACCGGCCGGCCCTGCTCGTCGTCAAAGAGCTTGATGGAGTTAACTTCTCGGGCGTCGATGCCTTCCAGGTTGACGCCGACGAGTTTCTTCAGGCCGCCGGAGCGGGCTATCGATTCCGGCACGCCGTGCTCGCCGCCGAAGTAGAAGTTGTTCAGCCATGTGGTGCGCTGCTCGTTGCCCGCGGCGATCGCGTCCAGCTCGTCTTCCATCGCGGCGGTGAAGTCGTAGTCGACGAGGCGGCCGAAATGCTGTTCCAGCAAACCGGTTACGGCGAACGCCACCCAGGACGGCACCAGCGCGCTGCCCTTCTTGTGCACGTAGCCGCGGTCCTGGATGGTCTTGATGATCGACGAGTACGTCGACGGGCGGCCGATGCCCAGCTCTTCGAGCGCCTTCACCAGTGACGCCTCGGTGTAGCGCGCCGGCGGGTTGGTGGCGTGTCCGTCGGGGGTGAGTTCGATGGCGTCCAGCCGCTGGCCCTGGGTCAGCTGCGGCAGCCGGCTCTCGGCGTCGTCGGCCTCGCCGCCGGCCAATTCGTCAACCGTCTCCACGTAGGCCTTCAGGAAGCCCGCGAACGTGATGGTGCGGCCGCTGGCCGAGAACACGACCTCCCGGCCGCCGGATTGGCCGTTGATCCGCAGGCTCAGCGTGGTGCCGCGGGCATCGGCCATCTGCGAGGCCACCGTGCGCTGCCAGATCAGCTCGTAGATGCGGAATTCGTCGCCGTCGAGTTCGCGGCGCACCGCGTCCGGGGTCGCGAACGTCTCGCCCGCGGGCCGGATGGCCTCGTGGGCCTCCTGGGCGTTCTTGACCTTGCGGGTGTACTGGCGCGGCGACGGGGACACGTATTCGGCGCCGTAGAGCTGGCGGGCCTGGGTGCGCGCGGCGTTGATCGCCGACTCCGACAGCGTCGTGGAGTCGGTACGCATATAGGTGATGTAGCCGTTCTCGTAGAGCCGCTGGGCGATGCTCATCGTGCGCTCGGAGGAGAACCGCAACTTGCGGCCGGCTTCCTGCTGCAGCGTCGAGGTCATGAACGGCGCGTAGGGGCGCCGGGTGTAGGGCTTCTCCTCCACCGACGCGACGTTGAGCTGGGCGCCGCGCAGGCCCGCCGCCAGCTCCGTCGCGCTCGCCTCGTCGAGGATGGTCACCTCGTTGGCCTTGCGCAGCTGCCCCAGCGAGTCGAAGTCGCGGCCGGCGGCCACGCGCAGGCCGTCGACGCCGGTCAGGCGGGCGGTGAAGGTGGGCGGCGAGGCCTGCGGGTCGGACACGCTGGCGTCGAGCTGGGCCACGATATCCCAGTAGGAGGCGCTGCGAAACGCCATGCGGTCGCGTTCGCGCTGCACGATGATCCGGGTGGCCACCGACTGGACCCGGCCGGCCGACAGCTTCGGCGCAACCTTCTTCCACAGCACGGGGCTGACCTCGTAGCCGTACAGGCGGTCCAGAATGCGCCGGGTTTCCTGCGCGTCGACCAGGTCAATGTCCAGGTCGCGGGGGTTCTCGGCGGCCTCGAGGATTGCCGGCTCGGTGATCTCGTGGAACACCATCCGCTTGACCGGGATGTTCGGCTTCAGGGTTTCCAGCAGGTGCCAGGCGATCGCTTCGCCCTCGCGGTCACCATCCGTGGCCAGATAGAGCTCGTCGACTTCCTTGAGTAGGCCCTTGAGCTCGGTGACCGTGCTCTTCTTCTCGGGGCTGATGATGTACAGCGGTTCGAAGTCCGCGTCGACGTTGACCCCGAGGCGGGCCCACGGCTCCGACTTGAATTTCGCCGGCACGTCGGCGGCGGCCCGGGGCAGGTCGCGGATGTGACCGCGCGAGGACTCGACGATGTACCTGGAACCCAGGTAGCTGGCCAGTTTGCGCGCCTTGGTGGGCGACTCGACGATCACGAGTCGCCGGCGGCTGCCATTCCCGCCGCTGCCGGTGTCCTTTAGTTTCGGGTCAGCCAACTGCCCTTACGCTCCATCTCTGATTGGTCCCCCCTGCGAGACCACCTGCAGGAAGAATGACAGGTCGGCATCGAAAATTCCGGTGAAATTCAGGTACGCGACCGTTCCTTCGCCCTGCGGCACCTGACAATTTCGCACCCTTGGGCGGGCCTGCGCAAACTGACATCCGCGAAAATGCCGGAACGCCGACACAATTTCGGGCGTTTTCTCCGGCCTAGACTCGCGGCCACCGCGACAGCGCCTCCGCGCCGCCGGGGGGCTCGCCCACGTTCTCTACCAGGCGCGATAGCCTGCGGCGGCCGCTGATCCGCAGCGCCGGCCGGCCGCCGCGAGTGCCGATCAGGGTGGGCGCGATGCCGACGCGCATCAATGCCGACGCCAGTGGCGAGTGCGTGTCCGGCGCGTGCGGGTCCAATGCCAGCAGGTAATGCTCGCCCTCCGGGTTTCCGGCCGCCAACGTCCACGCCCGCAGCTCGCGCGGCCCGGGCAGCCAGCGCGGCGGCACGGTCTTGACCGCACCGCGCGTCCACTCGGTGGCCAGCGTGGTCAACGAGGGGTCCACCGCGGTGCGCACCAGCGGGGTGTCCTCGTCGGTCCGGCTGATCTCGGCCACCAGCCCCGCCTCCCGGATCATCTCGGCCAGCGCCGAGGCCCGCCAGGACCGGTCCACGACCACCGACAGCCGGGCACCCGCGACCTGACTTTCACCGGTGGCACCCACGGTGACGATCTGCCCGGACGCCGCCAGCACCCCGGAAAGATCGGCGACCGCGGGCGGCACCGACTCCGCTGTAAAGAAGGAAAGCTGGCTCACGCCACCGACAGTAGGCCAGGGGGCCCGCCCACGTCTTGAGGCAACCGGCGCGGCGTCCGGGGCCGACGGGGATGCACACCTGGTCGCGCCGGTAAAAGAGGAAACCCCCCGGCCGGACCCGATGGGCGGGTCTGCACGGGGGGCATCCGTTGGGGTCTGCTCGCCTCTACAGGGAGCGGACCCCGGTGGCCTGGGGGCCCTTAGGGCTGTGGCCGATCTCGAACTCGACCTTCTGGTTCTCTTCGAGGGTGCGGAAGCCCGAACCCTGGATCTCCGTGTAGTGGACAAACACGTCAGCGGAACCGTCTTCGGGGGCGATGAACCCGAAGCCCTTCTCCGCGTTGAACCACTTCACAGTTCCCTGTGGCATCTCTCGATCTTTCCTTTTCTTCTGGGTGCGGAGCATCGCTTTTCGATGCCCCGGGCCTGGTACGACCGCCATACCTCGCTGAGTCGCCGGAACTTCACCCGACCGATTAACCTCGCAGGAACCGCGGCCGCAACGTCGATCCTGCGAAAGTTTTACACGAACACAGAAGCTGCGACCGCAATTAGTCAACCATGTTCATCGCGTCGGCGACAGACTTGTGTCTGCCGCCGATTCGAAGGCCGTTTGCAGGGCCGATGCGAAGGCCGCTTTCACAATGGATTCACCGAGGGAGTGAGATGGCGAGTTTCGGCAGCGACCTGCTTGCCGCCGCGCTCGCCGGAACGGCACCGGACGAGCATCCGCTGCGTCACGTCGCCGAACTGCCACCGCGCAGCGGCCGGCCGCGGGACTGGCCGGCCTGGGCCGAGCCCGACGTGGTGGGCGCCTTCGCCGACCGTGGGATCAAATCACCGTGGTCGCATCAGTTCGCGGCCGCGGACCTGGCGCACGCGGGCCGTCACGTGGTGCTCAGCACGGGTACCGCCTCGGGCAAGTCACTGGCCTACCAGCTTCCGGTCCTCAACGCGTTGGCGACCGACCCGCGAGCACGGGTGCTCTATCTGTCGCCGACGAAAGCGTTGGGCCACGACCAATTGCGGGCCGCCCACGCGCTCACTGCGGCGATTCCGCGGCTGCACGACGTCGCGCCCACCGCCTATGACGGCGACAGCCCAACCGAGGTCCGACGCTTCGCGCGGGAACGCTCGCGGTGGTTGTTCTCCAACCCCGACATGATCCATTTGTCGATCTTGCGCAATCATGCCCGCTGGGGCGTCCTGTTGCGTGGTCTTCGCTTTGTGATCGTGGACGAATGCCATTACTACCGTGGGGTTTTCGGTTCTAACGTGGCGATGGTGCTGCGCCGTCTGCTGCGGTTGTGCGCCCGCTATTCGTCGTCGCCGACGGTGATCTTCGCCAGCGCGACAACGGATTCGCCGGGCGCGACGGCCGCCGAACTCATCGGGCTACCGGTCGAGGAGGTCACCGAGGACGGTTCACCGCAGGGCGCCCGCACGGTGGCGCTGTGGGAGCCCGCACTGCGGGCCGACCTGACCGGTGAGAACGGCGCGCCGGTGCGCCGCTCCGCCGGTGCCGAGGCGGCGCGAGTGATGGCGGACCTGATCGCCGAGGGCGCTCAGACGCTGACGTTCGTGCGGTCGCGTCGCGCCGCGGAATTGACCGCGCTCGGCGCGCAGGCGCGGCTGGACGACATCGCCCCGGAGCTGTCCAGGCAGGTCGCGTCGTATCGGGCCGGCTACCTCTCGGAGGACCGCACCGCCCTGGAACGGGCGCTGGCCGAGGGCCGGCTGCGGGGCCTGGCCACCACCAACGCGCTGGAACTCGGCGTGGACATCGCCGGGCTGGACGCGGTGGTGCTCGCCGGTTTCCCGGGCACGGTCGCGTCATTCTGGCAGCAGGCCGGCCGGTCCGGGCGGCGCGGCCAGGGCGCGCTGGTGGTGCTGGTGGCCCGCGACGATCCGCTGGACACCTACCTGGTGCACCACCCCGCCGCGTTGCTGGACAAGCCGGTCGAGCGCGTCGTGATCGACCCGGCCAACCCCTACATCCTGGGCCCGCAGCTGCTGTGCGCGGCCACCGAACTGCCGCTGGACGACGCGGAGGTGCGCGCCCTCGACGCCACCGAGGTGGCCGACGGCCTGGTCGACGACGGTCTGCTGCGGCGGCGCAGCGGCAAGTACTTTCCGGTGCCCGGCCTGGAACCCCATGCCGCGGTGGACATCCGGGGCTCGGCGGGCGGACAGATCGTCATCGTGGAGGCCGACACCGGAAGGCTGCTGGGCAGCGCCGGCGCCGGTCAGGCCCCGGCCACGGTCCACCCCGGCGCGGTGTACCTGCATCAGGGCGACAGCTACGTGGTGGACTCGCTGGACACCGAGGAAGGCATCGCGTTCGTGCATGCCGAGGACCCCGGTTATGCGACGTTCGCGCGGGAGATCACCGACATCGCCGTCACCGGAACCGGCGAGCGCCTGACGTTCGGGCCGGTCACGCTGGGTCTGGTGCCGGTCAGGGTCACCCATCAGGTGGTGGGGTATCTGCGCCGCAGGCTGTCCGGGGAGGTGATCGACTTCATCGAACTGGACATGCCGGAACACATCCTGGCCACCATGGCGGCTATGTACACGATCACCGAAGATGCCTTGCAGCGCAATGGTATTGAGGCGACGCGCATCCCGGGAGCGTTGCACGCCGCCGAACACGCGGCGATCGGGCTGCTGCCGCTGGTGGCCAGCTGCGACCGCGGCGACATCGGCGGGCTGTCCACCGCCGTGGGGCCCGGTCCCCTCGGCCTGCCCAGCGTCTTCGTCTACGACGGCTACCCGGGCGGCGCGGGATTCGCCGAACGGGGCTTTCGCCAGGCCCGCACCTGGCTCGGTGCGACAGCAGCCGCCATCGAAGCGTGCGAGTGCCCCCGGGGGTGCCCGTCGTGCGTGCAATCCCCCAAGTGCGGCAACGGCAACGACCCGCTCGATAAGGCGGGCGCGGTGCTGGTGCTGAAGCTGGTCCTCGCCGAGTTGGCGCGGGGCCCGCGGGAGAACAATTTCCGCGGATGACGACCGACCCCTCGACGGTCGACCCCGCGGATTTGCCTCGTGACGCCCACGCCAAGAACGCATTTCCTGCTGCCCAAGAAAATGGCGGCGCGCTGTCGCACCGAACGTGAAAACGATTAGGTGTGCGCCACCCGCAACCCCGACGATGCGGGCGCAGCAGGAAAGTACCAGGGCCCCGACGGCATCGCAAGCACTGCGGACGCCGGCGAGGGATGCCGGCGGCGGGGCCTTCGGCGCCCGGCGAAATCGGCCGCATTCCCCCGCCCCGTCGCCTCACCGTAAAATCGGCCGCATGGCCCACGACTGGTTGCTCGTGGAGACACTCGGGGGTGATCCCACCGTGGTGGCGCAGGGTCGCCAGCTCAAAAACCTCGTCCCCATCACCACATTCCTGCGCCGCAGCCCCTTTCTGGCCGCGGTCCGCACGGCGATCGCCGAGTCGGTGCAGACCGGCCAGGCCCTTACCAGCATCACGACCAAGCGGGACCGCATCATTCGCACCGAACCGGTGGTGATGTCCGACGGCTTCATTCACGGCGTGCACGTCTGGACCGGTCCCGCCGACGTCGAGCCGCCCGAGCGGCCGATCCCGGGGCCCCTGAAGTGGGATCTGACCCTCGGAGTGGCCACCGACACCCGCGAATCGCTGATCAACAGCGGGAAGAATCCCGAAGTCGAGGTCACCTTCGGCAGGGCCTTCGCCGAAGACCTGCCCTCCCGTGAGCTCAACCCGAACGAGACCAAGGTGCTTGCCATGGCGGTCAAGGCCAAGCCCGACCAAACACTGTGCAGCACCTGGGATCTCACCGACTGGCGGGGAGAGGCGATCCGGATTGGTTTTGTCGCACGCACGATTCTGGAACCGGGTCTCGACGGCCGGGAGCACTTGGTGGCGCGGGCGATGAACTGGCAGTCCGAGCTCAGGGGTCCGGAGGTGTCGACCGATGATCTGGCGCAACGGATCCTCAGCGGTCTGGCCCAGGCCGGGGTGCACCGGGCGCTGATCGACCTCAACACCTGGTCGTTGCTGAAATGGCTCGACGAGCCCTGCACGTTCTACGACTGGCGCAGCAGTGAGACCGGCAAGCCGCGGGTTCACCCCGATGACCACGACCTGATGTCCACCATGACAAGGGAATTCAGTGGGGGTGCCACCAGCCGGGTGTTGCGGATGCCCGGGCACGACGGGGATTGGGTGCCGGTGCACGTCACCGTCAACCGGGTGGAACTCGAAGCCGATACGTACGCCGGACTGGTCTCGCTGCGTCTGCCCACCGACGAGGAACTGGTCACCGCGGGATTGTCACCGGGCCCCGACGCGGCGCCCTAGTCGGAACCTCCGGTCGCCCACCCGGCCCGCGCGGCCGCCCGCGCCGCTCCGCCGAACGCGACGGCTACCCGCGCGGTGACGATGACATCGAGACCATCCACCGCACAGCCGATGTCGTCGACCCGCATCCGGCGCGCCACGCCCGCGGCGCCGGCGCAGGCCGCATCCGCTCCCGAAGTCAGCCGCGCCGCGCCCGCCAAGGCGGCCAAGTCGGCGACGGCCTGCGCGCGGTGCCGCGCCACCACCGCCGAACCCAGGTACGCGCCGGCGCCGGTCACCGCCAGCAGCGCCGCGACCATCCAGGCCGCGACCAGCGTGGCCGAGCCCCGCTCACCGCGACGGCTCGGCCGCCGAGACGGCTTTGGCCGCAATGTCGATGGTGGGCAACAACTTCGAATGCGCGACGACGGTCGCCACCAGGAAGTCGCCGTCGCGGTGCAGGTCGATTCGCGCACCACCGGGCGCCAGCCGGCGCGCGGCGGCCACCGCGGAGCGTTCGTCGCCGCGGGCCGCCAGCCGGGCGGCCTCGCGGGCGGCGTCGACACAGCGCACCTGCATCGACACCGCGCTGACACCGGCCAGGCACAGCACCAGCACCACCACGAGCGCGGCGATGCCCAGTGCCGCCTCCACGGTGGAGGCACCGGCACCGCCGGCTATACCTTGGTGTTGAGCGCGCGACCGATGATGTTGGTCAGCGCCGAGACGATCGAGTCGCCGGTGACGACGGTGTAGAGCACCGCGCCGAAGGCGGCCGCCGCGATGGTGCCGATGGCGTACTCGACCGTCGACATGCCCGACTCGTCGACCACCAGCACGGCCAGACGCGCCGAGAATTCGCGAAACATGTTGACCATCAATCGTTTCCTTTCGTTTCACAGCAGGCCCGACTGCAAGACATCACCGGCCAGACCGGCCACCACCGGCACAATGCCCAGGCAGACGAACGCCGGCAGGAAGCACAGGCCCAACGGTCCGGCGATCAGCACGCCGGCCCGCTCGGCCGCGGCGGTCGCAGCGTGCGCGGCGTCGTGGCGGGACTCCTCGGCCAGCTCGGCGACACCGTCGGCCAGCGCCGCGCCCGAGGACGCCGAACGCCTGGCCAACCGCAGCAGCGCATCGATCTGCGGATCGGCCGCGTGCTGCGGACTGGGCGAAACAGACCAGGCGACAGCGGGATCGGCGCCGAGCGCGAGCAGGTCGGCGGCGCGGCGCAACACCCCGGCCAGCTTCGGCGGCGCGGAGGGGGCCGCCGCCGCGGCGGCCGTCGACACCGCCATTCCCGCCGCCAGGCACACGGCCAGCACGTCCAGGCAGGAGGCGAACGCCAGCGGATCCGGTCCGCGCGCCGGGGCCCGGCCTCGCGGCCGTCGAGCGCCACGCATCGGCGTCCCGGCACGGCCGCGCACCAACGACGGACCGGGGCCGACCCACAGCGCCACGGCCAGCAGCACCGCCACGAGGTTCATGCGCCGCCCCTCATGACGCCACCCCGTCGGCGATGCGATCCGCCCACAGCAGGCCGACGCAGGCCAGCGTCGAACCGACGAGCAACAGCCACCCGCCCGCGTGGCCGCCGAGCAAGAAACTCAATGGCCGGGCCCCGATCAACTGGTCCAGCAACATGCCCAGCACCGGCAGCGCGGCCAATATCGTCGCGGTTGCCCGCGCGCCGGCCATGCTCGACGAGACGCGGGCCGAGAACCGTTGCCGCTCAGCGATGTCCCGCTGCGCGGCGCGCATCAGGGTGGCAATACCCAGCCCGTTGTCGCTGGCCAGCCGCCAGCACAGCGCGAGCCGCTCCCAGTGCACCGGCAGCGCCGAGCCGCGGGCCGCGGCGGCCAGGCCGGCCCCGACGTCGGCTCCCAGCCGGGCCCGCGCCGCCACCGACCGCAGCGACGCCGCGACCGTGCCGGCGGTGTCGTCGGCGGCGACGCTGAACGCGCGCACCGGATGCGAACCGGCCCGCAATTCACCGGCCAGCACCTCGAGCGCGGATTGCAGCGCGTCGCCCTCGGCCGTGGCACGCCGGAAGCGTCGGCGGCGCCGATATCGCAGAGCCGCGGTCGCGCCCACGACCGCGAGGCACAGGACGGTGGTCAGCGGCAGCACCACAACGGCCAAGCAGCCGATACCCGCGGCGACGCCCCCCACCCCGCGAAGCCCGACCGCCGGAAGCCGCCGGCGCGGCGAGGGCGACAGGCGTCGGCGCGGCGACGGCCGAGCGACGATGAGCGCCGGCGCCAACAGCAGCGCGCCGGCCAGCGGGCCGTTCATGCCGGCATCCGGCTGCACAGCAGGTGGCGCAACCGCGGGGCGGCATCCGTCATCCCCCGATCCGCATGCCACACGGTGACCGCGCGCACCCGGCCGTGATCGTTGTGCAGCGCGGCGATTTCGCCGAGCCGCCGCCGGCCGCCGCGGTCGCGCTCGACGTGCAGCACCACCTGCACCGCCGCGGCGAGTTGGCTGTGCAGCGCGGCGCGGCCGAGGCCGCCGAGCGCGCCCAAGGCTTCCAGGCGGGCGGGCACCTCCCCGGGGCTGTTCGCGTGCACAGTGCCCGCGCCGCCGTCGTGACCGGTGTTGAGCGCCGCCAGCAAATCCACGACTTCGGCGCCCCTGACCTCGCCGACCACGATGCGGTCGGGCCGCATTCGCAGCGCCTGCCGGACCAGCTCGCGCACCGGAACCTCGCCGACGCCTTCCACGTTGGCGCACCGCGCGACCAGCTTCACCAGGTGCGGGTGCCGCGGCGCCAGCTCCGCAGCATCCTCGACGCACACGATCCGTTCGCCCGGCGGCACCGCGCCCAGCATCGCGGCGAGCAGTGTGGTCTTGCCCGCGCCGGTGCCGCCGCTGACCAGGAACGCCAGCCGGGCGTCGATGATGTCGGTGACCAGGGCGGCGGCCGCGGGATCGATCGCGCCGGCGGCGGTCAGGGCCGCCAGGTCCTGGCTGGCGGGCCGCAAGACGCGCAGCGACAGGCAGGTGCCCGCGGCCGCCACCGGCGGCAGCACCGCGTGCAGCCGCACCGCGAAGCCCCCGGTGCCGATTCCGGTCAGCTCGCCGTCGACCCAGGGCTGCGCGTCGTCCAGGCGCCGGCCGGCGGCCAGCGCCAGCCGCTGCGCCAACCGCCGCACCGCGGCCTCGTCGGGGAAGCGAATCTCGCTGCGCCGCAAGGCGGTGCCGTCGTCAACCCACACCGCGTCCGGTGCGGTGACCAACACGTCGGTGGTGCCATCCGCGCACAGCAGCGGTTCGAGGATGCCCGCGCCGGTCAGTTCGGTCTGCAGCACCCGCAGGTTGGCCAGGACCTCGGTGTCGCCGAGCATCCCGCCGGACTCGGCCCTGATCGCTGCGGCCACCACGGCCGGCCGCAGCGGGCCGGCCTCGCCGGCCAGTCGCTCACGGACCCGTTCGATCAGCGAATCGCTCACGCCGCCTTGCCATTCCGTCGCGACCCGGCGGGTGGGAGCACGCCGAGCACTTGTCGGGCCGCCACCGTGAGGGCCGAGCGCCGCCCTAACCGGAGGCCGCCGCGGTCGATCTGCTCGGCGAGCTGCGGCTGCGCTTTGATCGAGGCCAACAGCGGCAGGCCGGCGATCTCGGCGATCTCGGCCGGCCGCAGTCCGGCGGGCGACGGGCCCCGCACCGCCAGGCCGACATTGGGATTGATGGACGCCAGGACCGGCGCCAGCGCGCCGGTCGCCGCGCACGCCCGCACGTCGCAGCGGCTGACGACGACGACCAGATCGGACGCGCTCAGCGCGGCTTGGGTCGCGTCGGTGAGACGACGGGGAAGGTCGCAGATGACGCTGACCGCGCCGCGCCGGCCGGCGTCGATGATGGCGTGCACCGGCCCGGCGTCCAGCTCGTGACCGCGCCGGGTGCCGGACAGCACGCTGACCCCGCGGTGCCGCGGCAGCGCGTCGCGCACGGCCGACCAGTTCAGCCGCCCGCCCTGCAATGCCAGATCCGGCCAGCGCAGCCCCGGCGCGCTTTCGCCGCCCAGCAACAAGTCGAGGCCGCCGCCCCAGGGGTCGAGGTCCACCAACAACGCGTCCGTGGCGGCCTGGGCCAGGGCGACCGCGAGCAGGGAGGCGCCCGCTCCGCCGCAACCCCCGATGACGGCCACCGCGTGGCCGCGTGCCCCGTCGTCACGCGACGATTCGGCGGCCTCGGCGAGGGCGCGGACCAGATCCGCTTCCTGCCCGGGCAGCCGCAACACGAGTTCGGCGCCGACCCCGACGGCGGCCGCCCACGTCGCCGTCTCCGGTTCGGCGACCGTCAGCACGGTCACGTGATCGCGGCGCGGCAGCGCCCACCGCGCGCAGCGCGCCGCCGCCCGCGCGTCCAGCACGACGGCCGCGGCCGCCGCCCAACTCTTGCGGCTGACCGGCGAACCGTCACCGGTATGCACCGCCCGGACACCGGCGGCAGCCGCCACCCGATCCAATTCGGCGCGCAGGTCGGGCTCCGCGAGCATCGCCAAGACACCCACGGAACCCGTCGCGTCAACTCCGGAGCTGCTGGCCACCCGACCACTGTGCGGGGCCGTGACCTTGGCACAACAGTCCCAAATGCGGATTTGTGGATAGAGACGCGAGTGTGCACAAACGCATCGCGGGGGGACGCCGCCAGCGACGACGGACACACCTTCCCGCAACGCACCGGGAGCCGGGCCCGGCGCCGTCCGGCGAGAAGAAACCGACCGTAGAAAAGGGACGACCCCCGCCAGGGGGGGAGGAGGCGAGGGTCGTCGTGCATCAGCCCCGGGGGGTCGGGCTGATACACCCTCGGCTCAGGCCGAGTAATGCTTACTATACACATGACAAGCCGCAGTAACGCAAGACATCATTTTCTGAAAAGACAGCTTGAGCCGCGTAAACACTGCTTGGGCGGCCCGCCGAACCCTCTGAGCGGCCATTTCGAGCGCGGGATCGCGGCCCAACGGGATCGGCGACCTATGCTGGGTCGGTGACCGTCTTCGACCCCACCGCGGAGCAGTCGGCCTCGGAGCAATCAGCGGCGAGCGCCGCTCCCCACGCCCGAACGGCGGCCTTCTTCGACCTGGACAAGACGATCATCGCCAAGTCCAGCACCCTGGCGTTCAGCAAACCGTTTTTCAACCAGGGCCTGCTCAACCGCCGCGCCGTGCTCAAGTCCAGCTACGCGCAGTTCATCTATCTGCTCTCCGGCGCTGATCATGACCAGATGGATCGGATGCGCGCGCACATGACCAATATGTGCACCGGTTGGGACGTCGAACAGGTCAAGTCGATCGTCAACGAGACGTTGCACGACATCGTGACCCCGCTGGTGTTCGCGGAGGCGGCCGACCTGATCGCCGCCCACAAGTTGTGCGGGCGGGACGTCGTGGTGGTATCGGCCTCCGGCGAGGAAATCGTCGCCCCCATCGCCCGGGCCCTCGGTGCCACCCACGCGATGGCGACCCGGATGGTCGTCGAGGACGGTCGGTACACCGGCGAGATCGCGTTCTACTGCTACGGCGAGGGCAAGGTGCAGGCGATCCGCGAGCTCGCCGCGCGCGAGGGCTACCCGCTGGAACATTGCTACGCCTATTCCGACTCGATCACCGATCTGCCGATGCTCGAGGCCGTCGGTCATCCCAGCGTGGTCAATCCCGACCGCGGGTTGCGCCGCGAAGCCGTCGAACGCGGCTGGCCCGTGATCTCGTTCTCCCGGCCGGTGTCCTTGCGCGACCGCATCCCCGCGCCGTCCGGTGCCGCGATCGCCACGACGGCCGCGGTGGGCATCAGCGCGCTGGCCGCCGGCGCGGTGACGTATTCGTTGTTGCGCCGCTACGCGTTCTGAGCGCCGCGTCGCGCGGCAGCAAACTCGTTAAACGCGCAATCCAAAATGGATTCGGCGCTATTCGCCAATTGGCCCTTGCTGTGCTAGGGGTCTAGTAGTACAAAGGAACCACGGAAGCCCGGTGAGGCCAAGGTCGAGCCGGAAGAGAAGGTTCGTCCTCCCGACCCGGGCCCCCAGCACGGTGCTCGGCACCCACGCGGAGTCATAGCCGCGAAGATGGCAGAAGTGTTGCGGGCCTGCGAAATTGCGAAGATGCCGAAGGTATCGACGACCCTTTGGGTGGGGTTGCAACCGTAAGCGTCGCAAGATCGCCGAGGCCAACCCACGCAGCCCCGAGATGCACGCTTGGTAACCGGGCCCCGTGCTAGCGGGCGGCGGACCGAACATTCGGAACGTCGCCCGCTCTACCATTTTTCGGATAAATTGCGGCGAGTGTTTCCCGGCCTTCAGCTACCGGTTCGACATCGACTCGGCAATCGACACGGCCTCTTGCGCACCGGCTTTCATCGCCCGGCAACACAGCACCAGCCAGGCCCCCACGCCCTGCGGTGTGCCGTCGGCGAATCCCTGCGCGGCATCGCGATACGCGGCCGGTTGGCGCATCCAGCTGACCTCGGGCACGCCCAGCCCGTGCGGGTCCAGCCCACTGGCGATGGTCACCAATCTCGACACCGCCCGGGCCACCACACCGTCAGAGCTGCCGAACGGCTTCAGCGTGAGCAGTTCACCGTGGGCGACGGCGGCAAGCACCGGCGCCGGCACCCGGGTGCGCCCATTCACCAAGTCGGCCAACAATTCCAGTCGCGGGCCCACGCCGGCGTCCGCGCGCGGGCGACCCAACCGCTCGTCGTCGACCTGCTCCGCCGCGGCCAGCACGTGCAGGCGGGCCAGTGCCTGCAGCGGCGCCCGTCGCCAGATGGCGACGACCGGGCCTTCGCCGCCCTCCAGCGCCTGGGCCACCCGCAGCGCCCCGGCGAACACCGGATCGCTGATCTGCCCGGCGTCGGCGAGATCCTCCAGCCGGACCGGGCCACCGTCCAGCACCGACGACGCGCGCGCCGCCCGCAGCGCCGCCTCGGCGGCGGTCACGGGCCAGCCGCGCAGGTTGGCACGGTGGCGGTGGGCACGACCTAGCGCGTCGCGGGCGCGGTCACTGGCCTCGGCGACGCCGGGCAGCTCCATCAGGGGGGCCAGCGGATCAGCTGTCACAACTTCACAACCTATCCCCGTCGGATTTCGGCGCATGCGGGATGGCGTCCAGCAACTGCCGGGTGTAGTCGTGCCCGGGCTCGGTGAACAGCTGCTCGGTGGGCGCGTGCTCGACGACGCGGCCCGCCCGCATCACCAGGACGTCGTCGGCGATCTGCCGGATCACCGCCAGGTCGTGGCTGATGAACAGGTACGCCAGGCCGA
Organism: Mycobacterium sp. MUNTM1; assembly: GCF_054660795.1. Lineage (NCBI taxonomy): Bacteria > Bacillati > Actinomycetota > Actinomycetes > Mycobacteriales > Mycobacteriaceae > Mycobacterium > Mycobacterium sp. MUNTM1. Next base: position 49,558 of record NZ_BAAGDE010000013.1, on the reverse strand, counting down.
GCTCGGCCTGCAGCTCGGCCAGCAAATCGAGGATCTGCGCCTGCACCAGCACGTCGAGCGCCGACACCGCCTCGTCGCAGACCAGCACCTCGGGCCGCAGCGCCAACGCCCGCGCGATCGCGACCCGCTGACGTTGTCCGCCCGAGAGCTCGCGCGGCAACCTGCTCAGCACCGACGACGGCAGTGCCACCTGGTCGACGAGCTCGCGCACCGTTTTCTCGCGGTGTCGGCGGTCTCCCACGCGGTGGATCCGCAGCGGTTCCTCGATGGCGCGGAACACCGAGTACATGGGGTCCAGGCTGCTGTACGGGTTCTGGAACACCGGTTGCACGCGCCGACGAAAGGCCATCATCGCGTCCCGGTTCGTCGCGTCGGAAATCTGGATGCCGTCGAAAACGACTGTGCCGGAAGTGGGTTGGAGCAGGCCCAGGGCGATGCGGGCCACCGTCGACTTTCCCGAGCCGGATTCGCCGACGATGGCCAGCGTGCGGGCCCGTTGCAGCCGGAACGACACCGCGTCGACGGCGCGGAACTCGCCGCGCCGCCACGGCGCACCGTGCGAATCCCGGTAGACCTTGGTCAGCTCCGAGGCGATCAGGATGTCGTCGGCCGGGGTGGGCGTCGGCCGGCTCGCGCGCGTCAGGGACGGAGCCGCGGCCACCAACCGCTGGGTGTACTCGTGTTGGGGCTCCCGCAGAATCGTCTGTGCGGCACCGGTTTCCACGACGGCGCCGCGGTGGACGACGACGACGCGCTCCGCCCGTTCGGCGGCCAGCGCCAGATCGTGCGTGATCAGCAGCAGCGCGGTGCCCAGTTCGGCGGTGAGCCGCTGCAGATGGTCGAGGACCTGGCGCTGCACCGTGACGTCCAGGGCCGACGTCGGCTCGTCGGCGATCAGCAGTTGCGGGCGGCCCGCCAACCCGATGGCGATCAGCGCGCGCTGGCACATACCTCCCGACAGTTGGTGTGGGTACCTGGCCGCCTGCTTGGCCGGATCCGGCATGCCGGCCTGGGCGAGCAGTTCCACCGCCCGCCGCCGCGCCTGACGGCCATCGGTGTTGGCCCGCAACGCTTCCCGTATCTGAAAGCCGACCTTCCACACGGGGTTGAGGTTGGTCATCGGGTCTTGCGGCACGTAGCCGATGCGACGGCCCCTGATGGACCGCAGCAGCCGCCGATCCGCCGACGTGATGTCGATCCCGTCAAACACGATGCGGCCGGCCGTGATTCGTCCTCCCGGGGCCAGCAACCCGAGGATCGCGGCGGCCGTGGTGGACTTGCCGGACCCCGACTCGCCGACCACGGCGACGGTCTGGCCACGCTGGACGCTCAGATCCACTCCGGCCACCGCCGGGGCGTGGTCGCCGAACCGGACCTCCAGGCCCTCGACCGTCAGCAGGGCGGTACTCACGGGCGCCGGGCCCGCGAGGCCGGATCCAGGGCGTCGCGCAGCGCGTCGCCCATCATCATGAACGCGAGCACCGTCATCGCCAGCGCGCCGGCGGGATAGAACAGGATCGGCGATCCGGCGCGCAGCCGCGTCTGGGCGAGGTTGATGTCGCCGCCCCAGGACACCACCGAACTCGGCAGGCCGACGCCGAGGTAGGACAGCGTGGCCTCGGTGACGATGAAGGCGCCGAGTGCGATTGTGGACATCGCGATCACCGGTCCCACCGCGTTGGGCAGGGCGTGGCGGAGCAGCGTCTGAAACCTGCTCATCCCCAGCGCTTTAGCCGCGAGCACGTAATCGCTGCCCCGCACCTCCAGCACCGCGCCGCGAGCGATCCTGCCTATCTGCGGCCAGCCGAAAAGGGCCAGGATGGCGATCACTGTCCACACCGTGCGATGGTGCAGAACCTGCATCAGCACGATCGCGGCCAGCAGCAGGGGTAGCCCGAAAAAGACGTCGGTGACACGGGAGACGACGGCGTCGAGCCAACCCCCGTAGAAGCCGGCCAGCGCGCCCAACACCCCGCCGACGACGAACACCAGCAGCGTGGCGCCCAGCCCGACCGTCACCGACGCGCGGGCGCCGTAGATGGTGCGGGTGTAGATGTCGTGGCCCTGCAGGTCCGTCCCGAACCAGTGCGCCGCCGACGGGCTGCGCAGGCTTTGGCTGGGATCGGCATAGCCGGGGTCGGCGTGGGCGAACAACCCGGGACACAGTGCGACGGCAAGGATGAGCAAGATCAGCACGGCGGCGACGATGAACTTCGGACGGCGGTGCAGCTTTCGCCAGGTCTCCCCCCAAAAGCCGGAATGCTCAGCCATAGCGGATCCTCGGGTCCAGCGCGGCGTAGAGCAGGTCCACCACCAGGTTGGTGACCAGATAGATGAGCACCAGGACGGTCACGATGGAGACCACCGTGGGTGCCTCCTGGCGGGTGACGGCCTGGTAGAGCACGCCGCCCACGCCGTGGATGTTGAAGATGCCTTCGGTCACGATGGCCCCGCCCATCAGCGCCCCCAGGTCGGCGCCCAGGAACGTCACGACCGGGATCAGCGAGTTGCGCAGGATGTGCACGGTCACCACGCGCGGGCGCGACAGCCCCTTGGCGGTGGCGGTGCGGACATAGTCGGCGTGCGCATTGGCGGCCACCGCCGATCGGGTCAGCCGGACGATGTAGGCGAATGAGACTGAGCCCAAGACGATTCCGGGGAGCAGCAGGCGCGCGAAGGTCGCCCGTTCGCCGACGGTGACCGGCGCGATCCCCAGCTTGACGCCGAACAGGAATTGGGCCAGGAAGCCCAGCACGAAGATCGGGATCGCAATGATGATCAGCCCGGCGATCAGCACCGTGGCATCGAAGAGTCCTCCCTGGCGCAGCCCGGAAATCACGCCGAACCCGACGCCCAGCACCGCCTCGACGACCAAGGCGATCACGGCGAGCCGGATCGTGACCGGAAACGCATGGGCGAGAACGGCACTGACCGGCAAGCCGGAATAGGCTCGGCCCAGGTCGCCGTGCACAACGCCGCCCAGGTAGCGCAGGTACTGCACGATGAAGGGATCGTCGAGGTGATAGCGAGCGCGCAGCGCGGCGGCCACGGCCGGCGTCAGCGGGCGATCGCCGGCGATGGCGGCCAGCGGGTCGCCGGGCAGCAGGAAGACCATGCCGTAGATCAGCAGCGTGGCGCCCAGGAAGACGGGCACCATGACGGCGATCCTGCGCGCGATGTACCAACCCATGTTCACGCCTTGACGATGTTCTCGTAGTCGGGCAGCCCGTTCCAGGTGACCTTGACGGCGCTGACCTCCGGCGACCATCCGACCACCGCGATGTAATACCACAGCGGGACGGCGGGCATGTCGCGCAACAGGATTCGCTGTGCGACGTTGACCAGCGCGGCGGCCTGCCGTAGGTCGGGAGCCGCCTCGGCGGCGGCCAGGCCGGCGTCGAATTCGCGGCTGGAATAGCCGACGTCGTTGGATCCCGCTCCGGTGGCGTAGAGGGGGGCGAGGAATTCGATCATGGACGGGTAGTCGCCCATCCAGCCGGCCCGGAACGCGGTGTCGATGGTGCGGTTGGTGATCTGGGTACGAAACCCGGCGAAGGTGGGCTGCGGCGCGCCGACGGCATCGATGCCCAGGACGTTCTTGATGCTGTTGGCCACCGCGTCCACCCATTCCTGATGGCCGCTGTCGGCGTTGTAGGCGATGGCGTACCGCCCGCTCCATGGCGAGATCGCGTTGGCCTGGTCCCAGAGTTGTTGTGCTCGTTCGGGATTGAAGTCCAGTGCGGCACTACCCGGAATATTTGGATCGAATCCCGGCAACGAGCTGGCGGTGAAGTCGCGGGCCGGGCTGCGGGTGTTGTTGAAGATCTGCTGACAGATCTGCGGGCGGTTGATGGCCGCCGACAACGCCAGCCGGCGCAGCCGGCCTTCCTCGCCCCCGAAGTGCGGCAGCCGCAGCGGCGTGTCGACGGACTGGCTGACGGCGACGGGACCGCGGGCGGCGTTGCCGCCCAGGTCGCGCTGGTAGATCGTCAACGCGCTGGACGGGATGGTGTCCAGCACATCGAGATTGCCGGACAGCAGGTCGGCGTAGGCGGTGTCCAGGTTGGAATAGAACTCGAACCTCAGCCCCTTGTTGTGCGGCTTGCGGTTACCGTGATACCCGGGGTTGGGCCGCAGGTCGATCCGGACGTTGTGCTCCCACGCGGGCCCGTCGGGACCGTCGGCGAGCCGGTACGGTCCGTCGCCGACCGGGTGCTGCCCGAAAGCGCTCATGTCCCGAAAGGCCGCCTGCGGCAACGGATAGAACGCGCTGTGCCCCAGCCTCAGCTTGAAGTCGATGGTGGGTGCCTTCAGCCGCACGGTGAACTCCCGGTCGTTGATCACCCGTAGGCCCGACATGGTGGTGGCCGTCGGCTTGCCGTCGCCGGTCAGCCCGGCGACGGCGTCGAACCCGTCGATGGGGCTGAAAAAGCTCTGCTGCAGTTGGGCGTTGGTGCTCAGCGCCCCGTAGTTCCACGCGTCGACGAAGGAATGGGCCGTCACCGGCGAGCCATCGGTGAACGTCCAGCCGGGTTTGAGGATTATCCGGTAGTTGACGTTGTCGGTGGTGTCGACCGACTGGGCGACCTCCGGCGACGGATTGCCGGCGGCGTCGTAGGACATCAGCCCGGCGAAGAGCCGATCGAGGATCCGGCCGCCCTGGCTGTCGTTGGTGCCGGTGGGAATCAGCGGGTTCGGCGGTTCCCCGCCGTTGACCACCACCAGGTCCGGGCTCAGGGTGCCGCCCCCGCAACCGGTCAGCGAGGCGATCGTCAGCATCGCGGCGGCAGCCGGGGCCAGCAAGGCCACCGGTGTCCGCATCCGACGCATGACACCCGACCCTAGGGCCTGAAGTCCTACGACGGTGAAGTGCCCGCTACGGCTTCGCCAATTAGAATTCGGCCGTGACTGTGGCGTATCTGGCCTCGGACGAATCGGCGGTGCGGGCGGGTCGCTTGTTGTTCTCCCTCGGTGTGCCCGCAATCGGATTGGTCTGCCTGGTCATTGGGCTGGTGGAGCGCTCCCGCGGCCGTCGGCAAGCTCCCTTTTACCCACCGCCGCAGTACCCGCCGGGCTTCCCCGTCAACCCCGGCTATCCCTACCCGCCACCGCCCGGCTATCCCGCTGCGCCCTATCCGGGTTATCCAAGCTATCCGCCGCGGGCGCGGACGCCGAGGTCGGCCACCACGCTCATCACCATCGGGGCCGTGCTGCTGACCTTCGGGATCCTCGGCAACGCGGTGCGGGTCCTGTCGGGGCACAACACCGACTCATTGCTGCGAGTGGGCCAATGCATCACCGAAAGCGATTATGCGGCAAACCATTTCGACCTTCCCGCAAGCGGCGGCTGCACCGACCCGGCCGCGACCTACGAACTCGCCTTCAAGGGGGGCGCCTCGGAGAGCTGCCCCGACGGCAAACGGGACCACTCGATCTACGAGCGCGCCAGCAACCACTCGACGACCCTGTGCTTCATGATCAATCTGCGGCAGGACCAGTGCTACCAGGTGACCCGCGACGGCGAAGCCGTGAGCATGAAACCGGACGACTGCAACCAATCGAGCCCGATGCACGTCAAAGTCAGTCAGCGCATCGACGGCAGCTCCGACAAGTCCCAGTGCCCACCCGACAGCAGGGGAATCGGCTACCCCGTCCCCGCGCGGGTCTACTGCCTGGTCAGAACGGATTGACGTCGCTCAGACCGCGGTGATCGGATGCACCTGCAGCGCGCAGGCGTCGATGGTCGCCGACACGGTCACCACATTGGTGGTGTCCGGCGGATTGACGATCAGGGCGGAGTAGGTGGGGCACGGTCTGCCGTCGGCGTCGACGGCGATGCTCTCGACGATCGCCTGCCCCTGCGTCGATATCGACAGGATGACCGCGGGCGGCTCATTGACCCCGATCGGCAGGCCGCCCATGTATCCGCGCGGCGTGGGCTGGGCATGAAGCAACGGTCCGCCCGCACCCGAGTCCACCCCGGCGTATCCGGTGAGCGTGCACGGGTCGGCGCCGCCGGCGAGGCTGAATATCAGGGTCAGCGCGCGATGCCCGACGGCGGCCTCGGCGGGCGAGGCGGTGACGGCGATCTGGTCCGACCAGCACGGCGTCGGCGCGTCGGCGTTGTCGGTGGGCATGGCCGATGCCGGCCACCCCAGCCCGGTGGCCGCCGCGTAAATCGTTGCGGCCCCGGCAAAGCTGGGGATTACTCGGCGGATGCCCCGCCCATGACCCGGCACAGGAGGTGATTATCCGGCATCGGGACACGCTTTGACCCCGGATTGGTGCGCGCGGCTACCACTCGCACAGCTACACCCCACACGGCTAGGCTCGCAGTCGGCCACCGAACGGCGCAGTCTCGACACAGGAGAACCCAGTGACCGCCACCAATACCGCAGGCCCGTCGTCCTACCCGCCGCCGGCGGAATTCGCCGAGCAGGCCAATGCCGGCGAGGAGCTCTACCGCGAAGCCGAGCAGGACCGGTTGGCCTTCTGGGCCAAGCAGGCCAATCGGCTGTCGTGGGCGACGCCGTTCACCGAGGTGCTGGACTGGTCCGAGGCGCCGTTCGCGAAGTGGTTCGCCGACGGCAAGCTCAACGTCGCGTACAACTGCGTGGACCGCCACGTGGAGGCAGGGTACGGGGATCGGGTCGCCATCCACTGGGAGGGCGAACCCGTCGGCGATCAACGCAGCCTGACCTATTCCGATCTGCAAGCGCAGGTGTGCAAGGCCGCCAACGCGCTGACCGATCTCGGTCTGGTCGCCGGCGACCGGGTCGCGATCTACCTGCCGCTGATCCCGGAGGCGGTGATCGCGATGCTGGCCTGCGCGCGCCTGGGCCTGATGCACAGCGTGGTGTTCGCCGGCTTCACCGCCAAGGCGTTGCAGGCCCGGATCGCCGACGCGCAGGCCAAGCTCCTCATCACCAGCGACGGCCAGTTCCGCCGCGGCAAGCCGGCGCCGTTGAAGGACGCGGCCGACGAGGCCGTCAAGGGCGGCGACAGCCCCGTCGAGCATGTTCTTGTGGTGCGGCGCACCGGAATTGACGTGTCCTGGAACGACGACCGCGACCTGTGGTGGCACGAGGTCGTCGACGCCGCCTCGGCCGAGCACACCCCGGAATCCTTCGACGCCGAGCAGCCACTGTTCCTGCTGTACACCTCGGGAACCACCGGCAAGCCCAAGGGCATCGTGCACACCAGCGGCGGCTACCTGACCCACGCCGCCTACACGCACTACTACGTCTTCGACATCAAGGCCGAAACCGACGTGTTCTGGTGCACCGCCGACATCGGCTGGGTCACCGGACACACCTACGGCGTGTACGGGCCGCTGGCCAACGGCGTCACCGAGGTCCTCTACGAGGGCACACCGGACTCACCCAGCCAGCACCGGCACTTCGAGATCATCGAAAAGTACGGTGTGACAATCTATTACACCGCCCCCACGCTGATCCGAACGTTCATGAAGTGGGGGCGCGAGATCCCGGACGCACACGACCTGTCCAGCCTGAGGCTGCTGGGCTCGGTGGGCGAACCGATCAACCCCGAGGCATGGCGCTGGTACCGCAAGGTGATCGGCGCCGACCGGCTGCCCATCGTCGACACCTGGTGGCAGACCGAGACGGGCGCCACGATGATCTCCCCGCTGCCGGGAGTCGCTGCGGCCAAACCGGGTTCGGCGATGCGGGCGCTGCCGGGCATCTCGGCCAAGATCGTCGACGACCACGGCGATCAACTGGTGCCGGGCGTCCACAAGGGCGAGCACATCACCGGCTACCTGGTGCTGGACCAGCCGTGGCCGTCCATGCTGCGCGGCATCTGGGGCGATCGGCAGCGATACGTTGAGACCTACTGGTCCCGGTTCGCCGAGCAGGGCTGGTATTTCGCCGGCGACAGCGCTTATTACGACCGCGACGGCGCCATCTGGGTGGTGGGCCGCATCGACGACGTGATGAACGTGTCGGGACACCGGCTGTCCACCGCCGAGGTGGAGTCGGCGCTGGTCGGCCACGTCGCGGTGGCCGAGGCGGCGGTGGTCGGGGCGACCGATTCGACCACCGGCCAGGCCATCTGCGCGTTCGTCGTCCTGTGCGCGGATTACCAAGTGCACGACGGGATCGTCGACGAGTTGCGCGTCGAGGTGGCCCGGGAGATCTCACCCATCGCTCGCCCGCGCGAGGTGCACGTGGTGCCCGAACTGCCCAAGACCCGCAGCGGCAAGATCATGCGCCGGCTGTTGCGCGACATCGCCGAAAACCGCGAACTGGGTGACACGTCGACGCTGCTGGATCCCGGCGTCTTCGACGCGATCAGGGCGGCGAAGTAGTCGCTGCCTCCTCAGCCCGGCAGCGGGCTGAAGCCCGCACCCGGCCGGTGTTTGGCGTTGATGTCGGCGAGGGCCGCGTTGAACGACATCACCACCGCCGGGGTGTGCAGCGGGATGTATTTGATGATGCACGTCGGCAGGTTGTCGCTGAACGCGCCGTGAATCATGCCGACCAGTAGGTTGTTGACGGTGACCGGCGCCCCGGAGTCACCCGGCTGGCCGCAGACCTGCATGACGATCGTGCCCGGGTCCTGCCCCGGTCCCCAGGTGACGCCGCACGAATTGCCCGTGGTTCGGCCTTGCTTGCAGGCGATCTCGCCGAAGGCCGGGTCCGGTCCGATGCCGCTGATCACAAAGCCGTTGTAGTTGGCCACCGGTGTCACCTTGGCCGGATCGAACTTGATCACCGCGTAGTCCAGGTTGTCGTTGCCCGAAACCATGGTGCCCAGTACGCCCGCCCTCTCGGCGCCCTCGGCCGCCACCTGCGCTCCGGGGCCGCCGCAGTGCGCGGAGGTGAAGCCGATCAGCTCACCGGCGGCGTCGCCGCCGATGGTGGTCAGGGTGCACATCGTGTCGCCGTTGATGACGATGCCCGCCCCACCGCCCAGCGGGATCCGGACGTCAGCGGCGGCGGCGCGGGCAAACGAACCCATCGCGGCCACGAGTAGGGCAACCATCGCCACCAGGAAGCATCGGTGCGCCCTACGCACAGCCCCACTCCTATCGGTAGGCCGGACATCGCGACCGGCTTGGCCGAGTGTAATCGGCCGGGAGGTGATGTTGGCGCTCCGAAAGCACCACGGCCCCGCCACGGCGCCGACCGCCTTCTGGCCGAACCGAACTGGCGGCGGGGCACCCGAACCTGCGGCGCCGCGCTCGGCCGGCCTCGTCTGGCTTCTCCTGTCCAGGCGCCACATGGCAACATAAACCGCGACGACAGCGAGCCGGGCGACGACGAAAGAGGACCGTCTGTGAGCAAAGCCGATGGCAAGACCGGTGTGCCCAGCACCCTGACCACGATTCCGTTGACCGACCCGCATGCCAAACCCGCCGAGCCGTCGATCGGTGACCTGATCAAGGATGCGACCACCCAGGTCTCCACGTTGGTGCGCGCGGAGGTCGAACTGGCCCGCGCCGAAATTACCCGCGACGTCAAAAAGGGTCTCACCGGCAGCGTCTTCTTCATCGCCGCGCTGGTGGTGTTGTTCTACTCCACCTTCTTTTTCTTCTTCTTCCTCGCCGAGTTGCTGGACACCTGGCTGTGGCGCTGGGCGTCCTTCCTGATCGTTTTCGGGATCATGGTGGTGGTCGGCGCCGTGCTGGCCCTGTTCGGCTTCCTCAAGGTGCGCCGGATCCGCGGACCGCGCGAGACGATCGAATCGGTCAAGGAGACGCGCAGCGCGCTCACGCCGGGCCACGACAAGGCGCCCGGCGCCAAGGCGCTCCCCGAGCCCCAGGGCAGGCACGCGAAGCCCGGCAACGGCGCTGCCGGCGATCCATCGGGTTGGTAGATGGCGCCGCCGGATCCGTCGGTAACCCGCATCGACGGGCCGTGGCGCCATCTCGATGTGCACGCCAACGGCATCCGCTTCCACGTCGTCGAGGCGCTGAGCGACGCCGATGCCCCGCCGGCGACGGCGCGCCCGCTGGTGATGCTGCTGCATGGTTTCGGATCGTTCTGGTGGTCCTGGCGTCATCAGCTGCGGGGACTGCGCGGCGCGCGGGTGGTCGCGGTCGACCTGCGCGGCTACGGCGGCAGCGATAAGCCGCCCCGCGGCTACGACGGCTGGACGATGGCCGGCGACACCGCCGGACTCATCCGGGCGCTGGGGCACTCCTCGGCCACCTTGGTGGGCCACGCCGACGGCGGACTGGGGTGCTGGGCCACCGCCCTGCTGCATCCGCGGCTGGTGTCGGCGATCGCGCTGATCAGTTCACCGCACCCGGCGGCGTTGCGGCGAGCCACGTTGACGCGGCGCGACCAGGGTTATGCGCTGTTGCCGACGCTGCTGCAATACCAGATACCGTTGTGGCCCGAGCGGGTGTTGACCCGGGACGACGGCGCCGAGATCGAGCGCCTGGTCCGCAGTCGCAGCTGCGGCAAATGGCTTGCCTCCGAAGACTTCTCCGAAACCATCGGCCACCTGCGGACGGCGATTCAGATCCCGGCGGCCGCGCACAGCGCACTGGAATACCAGCGCTGGGCCGCGCGCAGCCAGCTGCGCGACGAGGGCCGGCGCTTCATGAGGTCGATGAGCCACCAGCTCAGCGTGCCGCTGCTACACCTGCGCGGCGAGGCGGATCCGTACGTGCTCGCCGACCCGGTCGACCGTACCCGGCGCTACGCGCCGCAGGGGCGCTACGTATCCATTGCGGGCGCAGGGCATTTCAGCCACGAGGAGGCGCCCGAGGAAATCAACCGGCACCTGACGAAGTTCCTCGAACAGGTGCACCTGACCCGAGCCGGATAGCGCGCGAGCTCAGCCGACGCAGGAGCCGGTGCCCACCAGCTGGGTGTCGCCGATCCTGGACAGCTGACTGGCCACCTCGTCGGCGGTCAACACGAACCCGGTGTCGGGATCGTCGACCGCCGCGCCGAACACCACACCGAGCACGTGACCGTCGAGGTCGATCAACGGCCCACCCGAATTGCCTTGCTCCACACTGGCTCTGATGGTGTAGACGTCGCGGGTGACCGGGGCCGGATCCCGGTAGATGTCGGGCCCGCTCAGCTTGATCAGCTCACGAATCCTGGCCGGGGTTGCGGTGAAGTTCCCGCCGCCGGGATACCCCAGGACTACCACGCTGGCACCGGTTTTCGCGTCGCCCTGCGCGAAAGCCAGTGGGGGCGGCGGTAAATTGGGGACAGCCAGGATCGCGATGTCGACAGCCGGATCGTAGGACACCACGGTGGCGTCCAGCGGACTGCCGCTGGCGTAGATCTGGACGCTGTTGGATCCGGCCACCACATGCGCGTTGGTCATCACCCGGTCGGGTGCGATCACGAATCCGCTGCCCTCCAACACTTTCTGGCAACTGGGCGCCAGGCTGCGCACCTTGACCACGCTCGGCGCGGTGGCCTGCACCACCGGGTTGCCGGCCAGCTCGGGGTCGGGTGAGGCGACGGGAATGACCGGGGTGCGGCTGAAGGGCTCCAGCACCGCCGGCAGCCCGGAGGTGTTCAGCAGCGCGGACAGCCGCTTGGGCACCGTCTTGAGCCAGGGCGGCGCCAGGTCGTTGACCTGAGCCAACACTCGCGAGCCGCGGACCGCGGCGGCGAGCTCAGGCTGGTCCTTGGACTGGGTCAGCGGCGTCGCCAACAGCCACGCCGCGGTCAGGACCACGACGAGCTGGACCGCCACCCCGATGACCGAGTCCACCGTGCGGATCGAACGGCTGCGGATCGCGCCGCGCACGGCGCGTCCCAGCACGACACCGGCCACCTCGCCGATGACGACCAGCGCGAGGATCAGGAACAGTGCGGCAAACAATTTCGCCCGCGGCGCCGCGATGTGGCTGACCAGGTGGGGCGCCAGCAGCACGCCCGCGATCGCGCCGAGCAACACGCCGACGAACGAGAGCAACGAGCCCAGCGCACCCGACCGCCAGCCCGAGATCGCCGCGATGAAGGCGACCGCCAGCACGGCGACGTCCAGCCATTGCGACGGGCTCATGGAATTCATCGAGATTCGCTCCCGTCGCCGACCAGGGCCATCGCCGCGTCCAACTCCCGCTCGTCGGTGGTGTTCCACGGCTGGGCCCAGCCGGCGACGTCGAGCAGCGCGGAAATCACCTGGCCAGTGAATCCCCAGACCAGCATCTCGTTGAGCAGAAACGCGGGACCGGCCCATCGGCGACCGAGATCGCCGCGGTACACCATCAGCCGGTTGTCCGGGTTGATGAAGGCGCGCAGCGGAACTCGTGCGACGATCGCCGTTTCGGCCTCGTTGACGACGGCGACCGGCCCGGGGTCCGGCGAGTAGGCCAGCACCGGGACGACGTGAAACTGCGACGGCGCGATGAACATTTTTTCCATCGTCGCCAGGGGGTACAGCCTGCTGACGTCGATGCCGGTTTCCTCGCGGGCCTCGCGCAGCGCGGTGTCGATCGGGCCGTTGTCGGTGGGATCGGCGGCGCCGCCGGGAAAGGCCGCCTGGCCGGCGTGGTGGCGCAGGGTCGACGCCCGCACGGTGACCAGCAGGTCGGCGTCCGCGGGAAAGCCGCCGTCGGGTGCGCCGGACTCCGGACCGGAGAACAGCACCAGCACGGCGGCCTCGCGGCTCGCGCCGCGCAGGGTCGCCACCGCCGACGCGGCCTTGCTGGTGATCATCGCCAGCACGTCGGCCGGCAGGCGGCGCCGGGCCGCGTCGGGAACGTCATCGACGTGGTCGACCAGCGGACGCAGCCAGGACGGGCTGGCGTCAGGCCTCAGCGCAACGGACCCGCGCGCGGGGGCGGGGTCCCCATTCCGCAGGGACGAACCCCCAGCACTCACGGCCCCTCCAGTCGGTTCAATTTTTCCGCTTATCCCCTGTCGTTGCCGATCGCGGCCGCGATCTCATCGGCAGTGGTGAAAGCTCGTGGCAGCGTTTGGGCAACGCTACCGTCCGGCCGCAGGACCACCGTCGCGGGCATCACATTTACCACCCGCAGTGCGGCCGCCACCCGGCGACGACCGTCCTGCAGGGTCGGCAGCCGCACCCCGAGCTCGGCCAGCCGCAGCAGCGCCGCGGTCTCGTTCTCGTCTTGATGCACCGTCACCACCGTCACGTCCGAACCGGCCCGCCGTTGATACTCGGCCATCGCGGGCAGTTCGGCCGCGCACGGCGCGCACCAATATGCCCACAGGTTGAGCACCACCCGGCGCCCGGCCAGCGCGCGGGCGACGTCGACCAGGGAACCGTCGGCGGCGCAGTCGGCCGTCACCCCGCGCAGCGCGGCGGGGCCTTCGCCGGTCCCGGCGCCGGGGCACGGCGCCAGGTTGGCGCGTTGCCGGGGGCCCGCCAGCGCGGCGGGCGTGTCGGCGTCGCGGTGTTCCCGGTCGGCCACCGGCTGGTCGCCCGCGGGAGTCGGCGCCGGGGCGGAATCGTCGCGCAGCTGGGCGACCAGCGTCACGATCAGCGCGGCCACCACCGCCAGAATCGCGATGGTCCACCGGGTCGTCCGGGTCAACGTCCGCCGGCCCGGTATCAGAGCCCGGCCAGTGCGAGCAGGTGCTCGGTTTCCGGGCCCTTCACCAGGGGCGCGGCCAACTCCGGTTCGGTGGGGCCGAGGCCGAACGAGGGGCAGTCTTTTGCGATCAGGCAGACGCCGCACGCCGGTTTGCGCGCGTGGCAGACGCGGCGGCCGTGGAAGATGACCCGGTGGCTCAACATGGTCCACTCGGCGCGTTCGATGAGCTCACCGACGGAGTGCTCGATCTTGACCGCGTCCCTGTCCGCGGTCCAGCGCCACCGGTGCACCAGCCGCGTGAAATGGGTGTCGACGGTGATGCCCGGGACGCCGAAGGCATTTCCCAGGATGACGTTGGCCGTCTTGCGTCCGACCCCGGGCAGGGTGACCAGTTCGGCCATGGTCGACGGCACGTCGCCGTCGAATCGTTCGACCAGGGCCTGCCCCAGGCCGATCAGCGAGGATGCCTTGTTGCGGAAGAACCCGGTCGGCCGGATCAGGTTTTCCAGCTCATCACGGTCCGCCTGCGCGTAATCCAGCGCCGACGGGTACCGCTTGAACAGTGCCGGCGTCGTCAGATTGACCCGCTTGTCGGTGCTCTGCGCCGAAAGGATTGTGGCGACCGTCAATTCGAGCGGCGTGGTGAAGTCCAGCTCGCAGTGCGCGTCCGGAAACGCTTGGGCCAGAGCACGATTCATGCGCCGCGCCCGTCGCACCAAGCCGACTCGGGTTTCCCCGGACCAGCGTCGGGCGTCGCCACCGTCGGGCTGGGCCGGAGTCGATTTCGAACGCCCGGACGACTTAGCCGCTGTCACCTACGACAGAGTACTGATTTCGTGATCTTGCCGAGACCCCGAGTTGATTCCCGGCGATGTTTACTCTTCGTGTGTCGTGGTTGCTGGTGGCCGGTATTCCGGCGCTGCTGATGCTGGCGGCGCTTGGCCTTGGGCGGCTCGAGTCCGAGCTGGCCCCTGGCGCCACGGCGGTGGCCGACGTCGACGAATTCCTGGAGCGTGCCGGCGGTGTGGACATGCACACGCTGGCCTCCGAGGGCATGCCCGAGGCGTTGGAATACCTGCATCGGCGCGAGCTTGCGCAGCTGTCCGAGGCCCCGGCGATCGGCCGCGGCGGCGGACCGCGTCACGCCGCGCCGTCGTTCGCCGTCAGCTTCGTCGACCGCGATGAGATGACCTTGCCGACCCGGATCCACGGTTATTCGCCCGTCAATCCGCAGTTTAGGGCACCTCGACACGCCAATCGTGTGTAGCGTTGGCACGTTAGACACAACGGCGTTCCTCTAGACTCGTCACGCGAGCAAGGGGTTAGCCTGCCCGTATCACATTAATTTTTTTCCGAAAGTTGAAGAGGCAACGTGGACGAGATCCTGGCAAGGGCAGGAATCTTCCAAGGGGTTGAACCCGGCGCAGTCACAGCGCTGACCAAGCAGCTGCAACCCGTCGACTTCCCCCGCGGACACACGGTCTTCGCCGAGGGGGAACCCGGCGATCGGCTGTACATCATCGTCTCGGGGAAGGTGAAGATCGGTCGCCGCTCGCCCGACGGACGCGAGAACCTGCTCACGATCATGGGCCCGTCGGACATGTTCGGCGAGCTGTCGATCTTCGACCCGGGTCCGCGGACGTCCAGCGCCACCACCATCACCGAGGTGCGGGCGGTGTCGATGGACCGCGACGCGCTGCGCGCGTGGATCGCCGATCGTCCCGAGATCGCCGAGCAGTTGTTGCGGGTGCTGGCCCGACGCCTGCGGCGCACCAACAACAACCTGGCCGACCTCATCTTCACCGACGTGCCCGGCCGGGTGGCCAAGCAGCTGCTGCAGCTCGCCCAGCGGTTCGGCACCCAGGAGGGTGGCGCCATGCGAGTCACCCACGACCTGACGCAGGAAGAGATCGCGCAGCTGGTCGGGGCGTCTCGGGAGACGGTGAACAAGGCGCTGGCCGACTTCGCCCACCGCGGCTGGATCCGCCTGGAGGGCAAGAGCGTGCTGATCTCGGACTCCGAGCGGCTGGCCCGCCGAGCGAGGTAAGCGTGGGCGCAGCCCGCGCACTAGCACCGAGCCTGTAATGGCGCAGGCCGCTTCTCGCACTTTTTCTGCAAAAGTTCAGCCTCGACGCAGGTGGTTCAGCTGCACCTGCACCGACCACTCGGCCGCGTCCCACAGCTTCTCGTCGACGTCGACATAGACGTGTTCGACGATCCGGCGGGCGCTGGCGTCCTCCCCCAGCTCCCGCACCGCCGAACGCACCTGGTCCAGCCGCTCCCGCCGGTGTTCGAGGTAGCCCTGCGCCACGCTTTCCAGGTCGGTCAGGTCCGGGCCGTGGCCGGGCAGCACCGTCCGGGGGCCCAGGCCGCGCAGCCGTCGCAGCGATTCCAGGTAGTCCGTCAGGCTGCCGTCCTCCTTGTCGAGCACGGCCGTGCCGCGGCCCAGGACGGTGTCGGCGGTCAACACGGCGTCGTCCAGCAGGAAGGACAGCGAATCGGCGGTGTGGCCCGGGGTCGCCATCACCTTGATCTTCAGGCCGGCGGCGTCGATCACCTCGCCGTCGGTCAGCTCGCCGCCGAGGCCACGCAGGAAACCGCTGCCCGCCGAGCGGACGGTCGCGCCGGTCCGCTCGACGAGCTTGTCGATGCCGTCGGTGTGATCGCTGTGCCGGTGGCTGATCAGGACCAGGGCGATACGGCCGAGCGCGGCCACCCGCGCGATGTGCTCGTCGTCGTCGGGCCCGGGATCCACGATGACCAGCTCGTCGCTGCGCGGACCGCGCAGCACCCAGGTGTTGGTGCCCTCGAGGGTGAGCAGCCCGGGGTTCTCGGCCAGCAGGACCGACGCGGTCTCGGTGACCGGCCGCAACTTGGCGTACGCGGGATGGGTCAGCGACTCGGCGGCCTGGGTCACGGCGTCAGCCGGCCTCGACGATCAGCTCCACTTCCACCGGCGCGTCCAGTGGCAGCTCGGAGACGCCGACCGCCGAGCGCGCATGCGCGCCCCGCTCGCCGAACACCTCGGCGAGCAGCTCGGAGGCCCCGTTGATGACGCTGGGCTGGCCGTTGAATCCCGGTGCCGACGCGACGAATCCGACCACCTTCACCACCCGGGTCACCTCGTCGATGCCCACCAGCGAGTTGACCGCCGCCAGCGCGTTGAGCGCACAGACCCGCGCCAGGGCCTTGCCCTCGTCCGGGCTGATGCCGGCGCCGACCTTGCCGGCGGCCAACAGCTTGCCGTCCTGCATCGGGAGCTGGCCCGCGGTGTAGACCAGGTTTCCGGTACGAACCGCCGGTACGTAGGAGGCCAGCGGCGCGACCACCTCCGGCAGCGCGAGGCCGAGCTGACCGAGCCGGGCCGAAGCACTCATCGGGCCGACCCTCTACTTGGGGCGCTTCAGATACGCGACGTGCTGCTCGCCGGTCGGCCCTTGCAGCACCGACACCAACTCCCAGCCGTCGGCACCCCACTGGTCGAGGATCTGTTTGGTGGCATGCGTCAGCAGCGGAACCGTGACGTACTCCCATGCGGTCGGTTGGCTCATGCCGCGAGCTTATCGGTCGCAGGTGAACCGCTCCGGCCAGCCCAAGGGCCCGTCGGGCTAGCATGCGAAGGTGGCAACCACATCGGGCGGCGGAGCTGCCGTCGGCTGGCCTGCGCGCTTGACGAAGGCCCGTTTACATTTCGTGACCGGCAAGGGCGGCACGGGCAAGTCGACCATCGCCGCCGCGCTGGCCCTGACCCTGGCCGCCGGGGGCCGCAAGGTCCTGCTCGTGGAAGTCGAGGGCCGCCAAGGGATTGCGCAACTCTTCGACGTCCCGCCCCTGCCGTACCAGGAGGTGAAGATCGCGACCGCCGAGCGCGGCGGTCAGGTCAACGCCCTGGCGATCGACATCGAGGCCGCGTTCCTGGAATACCTCGAGATGTTCTACAACCTGGGCATTGCGGGCCGCGCGATGCGCCGCATCGGCGCGATCGAGTTCGCGACGACGATCGCGCCGGGCCTGCGTGACGTGCTGTTGACCGGCAAGATCAAGGAGACGGTGATCCGGGTCGACAAGAATCGGCTCCCGGTTTACGACGCGATCGTCGTCGACGCCCCGCCGACCGGACGGATCGCGCGCTTCCTGGATGTCACCAAGGCGGTGTCCGATTTGGCCAAGGGCGGGCCGGTGCATTCGCAGGCCGACGGCGTGGTGAAGCTACTGCACTCCGAGCAGACGGCCATTCACTTAGTCACCCTGCTCGAGGCGTTGCCGGTGCAGGAAACGCTGGAAGCCATCGAGGAACTCGCCGAGATGCAGCTGCCGATAGGCAGCGTGATCGTCAACCGCAACATCCCCTCGTACTTGCAACCGGCCGATCTGGCGAAGGCCGCCGAGGGCGACGTCGACGCGGACTCGGTGCGGGCCGGATTGGAAAAGTCCGGAATCAGTTTGAGCGACCAGGACTTCGCGGGCCTGCTGACGGAGACCATCGAGCATGCCACGGTCGTCGCCACGCGCGCCGAGATCGCCCAACAGCTCGATGCGTTGAAGGTGGCCCGACTGGAACTACCGGCCATTTCCGACGGGGTCGACCTGGGTAGCCTCTACGAGCTGTCGGAATCGCTTGCACAGCAGGGGGTTCGATGAGCGTCACACCCAAACAGCTCGATATGGCCGCCATCCTGGCCGACACCACCAACCGGGTGGTGGTGTGCTGCGGCGCGGGTGGGGTGGGTAAGACCACCACCGCGGCCGCGATCGCGCTGCGCGCCGCCGAGTACGGGCGCAACGTCTGCGTGTTGACGATTGATCCGGCCAAACGGCTGGCCCAGGCGCTGGGCGTCAGCGACCTCGGCAACACGCCGCAGCGAGTCCCGCTGGCCGCGGAGGTTCCCGGCGAGCTACACGCGATGATGCTCGACATGCGTCGCACGTTCGACGAGATGGTCGTCCAGTACTCCGGACCCGGTCGGGCACAAGCGATTCTGGATAACCAGTTCTATCAAACAGTCGCCAGTTCGCTTGCCGGCACGCAGGAGTACATGGCGATGGAGAAGCTGGGCCAGCTGCTGGCCGAGGATCGCTGGGACCTGGTGGTGGTCGATACCCCGCCGTCGCGCAACGCACTGGACTTCCTGGACGCGCCCAAACGGCTGGGCAGCTTCATGGACAGCCGGCTGTGGCGGCTGTTGCTGGCGCCGGGCCGGGGCATCGGGCGGTTGGTCACCGGCGCAATGGGTTTGGCGATGAAGGCGATGTCGACCATCCTGGGTTCACAGATGCTCGGCGACGCCGCGGCGTTCGTGCAGTCGCTGGACGCCACCTTCGGCGGCTTCCGGGAGAAGGCCGATCGCACCTATGCGCTGCTGAAAAGGCGTGGGACGCAGTTCGTTGTGGTGTCGGCGGCCGAGCCGGACGCTCTGCGCGAAGCGGCCTTCTTCGTCGATCGGCTGTCGCAGGAAGGGATGCCGCTCGCCGGGCTGGTCCTGAACCGCACCCATCCGCCGTTGTGCTCCCTGCCGGCCGAGCGAGCGATCGACGGCAGCGAAGTGCTGGACCACGACGCCGACTCCGAGGCGGCGTCGCTGGCCTCGGCGGTGTTGAAGATTCACGCCGACCGGGCGCAAACCGCCAAGCGGGAGATCAGATTGCTTTCCCGGTTCACCGGGGCCAATCCGCACGTGCCGGTCATCGGCGTTCCGTCGCTGCCGTTCGATGTCTCGGATCTGGAGGCGCTGCGCGCGCTGGCGGATCAGATCACTTCGGTCGGTGACGACGCGGGCCGGGCAACGGCCCGCTGAGGAACCGGCCAATCCGGACCATGTCGGTGACGACGCGGGCCGGGCAACGGCCCGCTGAATCACTTTCGACTCGGTGGCCCCGGCCTGCCGTAACAAAATCGTAATTACGAGCGGCGGGCCGGTCGGGCCTACGAACCACCGATCGGCGTGGTGACCGTCCGGGCGAAGGGTCAGCCGACGCTGCGGGTGCGCCTCTTGTCGAAGAAGTCCGCCCAGGAAACGACCTCGGGGTGCTGCTTGAGCAGGGCGCGGCGTTGGCGCTCGGTCATGCCGCCCCAAACGCCGAACTCGACCTTGTTGTCCAGCGCGTCTGCGCCGCATTCCTGCATCACCGGGCAATGCCTGCAGATCACTGCCGCCTTGCGCTGGGCCGCACCGCGGACAAACAGTTCGTCGGGATCGGTGGTCCGGCATAGCGCCTTCGAGACCCAGGCGATCCGTTCTTCGGCATCGACACTGCGGAGTACCCCTTGTGCGGCTGCAATGTTTGTCCTACGCGCCGCCGGCCGTATTGGTGACACGAACTGTTCCCTTCCCTACCGGCCGCCCGTCACGGCCGCCCTCCTTGGGGTGCAGATCCCGTCTCGCGATCTACGCCACACTGTGTACTTCGGTGTTACCTGAATCTCACCGTGTGTCTAAGTTAGGTGGTCAGGTGCCAATTGCGCAACAGTCCGATAACGCTTTTTTTGGGACGAGCGTCCAGCCTCGTACCAGACAACAGCCGGCGAAGTGATCTTGGACACGCCGTCGCCCCGTCTGACCTGTGACGCAATTGCAAATTCGCGCCCGTCGCCGCCGGTCTTGAGATGACGAAATTTTTGGCGAATGCGCAGCGTGGCGGCGTGACTGGGGGCCGCTACTGTAGTACCCATGTCAGACCGCCCCCCGGCCGCGCTCACGATCCTCAAGCTTGCGGGGCTTTGTGTGTTGGCCAGCGTCGTCGCCACGGCTCTCCTGTTCCCCTTCGCCGGCGGAATAGGACTGGTGTCCAATCGGGCGTCGGAAGTGGTCGCCAACGGCTCGGCTCAGCTTCTCGAGGGGGAGGTGCCGGCCGTCTCGACGATGGTCGACGCCAAGGGCAACACCATCGCCTGGCTGTATTCGCAGCGCCGGTTCGAGGTGCCCAGCGACAAGATCGCCAACACGATGAAGCTGGCGATCGTCTCCATCGAGGACAAGCGGTTCGCCGACCACAACGGGGTGGACTGGAAAGGCACGCTGACCGGGCTGGCCGGCTATGCGCGAGGCGACGTCGACACCCGCGGCGGTTCGACCATCGAGCAGCAATACATCAAGAACTACCAACTGCTGGTCACCGCGAAGACCGACGCCGAGAAGCGCGCGGCGGTCGAGACCACCCCGGCCCGCAAGCTGCGCGAGATCCGGATGGCGCTGACGCTGGACAAGACCTTCACCAAGCCCGAGATCCTGACCCGGTATCTGAACCTGGTCTCGTTCGGCAACGGCTCGTTCGGCGTGCAGGACGCCGCCCAGACCTACTTCGGCATCAACGCGTCCGACCTGAACTGGCAGCAGGCGGCGCTACTGGCGGGCATGGTGCAGTCGACCAGCGCGCTCAACCCGTACATCAACCCCGAGGGCGCGCTGGCACGGCGAAACTTGGTGCTGGACACCATGATCGAGAACATTCCGCAGGAGGAAGAGGCACTGCGCGCCGCCAAGGCGGCACCGCTGGGCATCCTGCCGCAGCCCAACGAGCTGCCCCGCGGCTGCATCGCGGCGGGCGACCGCGCGTTCTTCTGCGACTACGTCCAGGAGTACCTGTCCCGGGCCGGCATCAGTAAGGAACAGGTCGCCCGGGGCGGTTACCTGATCAAGACGACGCTGGACCCGGACGTGCAGATCCCGGTCAAGGCGGCCATCGACAAGTTCGCCAGCCCGACGCTGCCCGGCATTTCGAGCGTGATGAGCGTGATTCAGCCCGGCAAGACGTCGCACAAGGTGATGGCCATGGCCAGCAACCGCACCTACGGGCTCGACGTCGACGCCGGCCAAACCATGCGTCCGCAGCCCTTCTCGCTGGTCGGCGACGGGGCGGGATCCGTCTTCAAGATCTTCACCACGGCCGCGGCCCTGGACATGGGGATGGGCACCAACGCCACCCTCGAGGTGCCGGGCCGCTTCCAGGCCAAGGGCATGGGTAGCGGTGGGGCCAAGGGCTGCCCGAAGGACAACTGGTGCGTCGTCAACGCCGGCAATTACCGCGGGTCGATGAACGTCACCGACGCGCTGGCCACCTCGCCCAACACCGCGTTCGCCAAGCTGATCCAGCAGGTCGGCGTGACGCGCACGGTGGACATGGCGATCAAACTCGGGCTGCGGTCCTACGCCGACCCGGGTACCGCCCGCGACTACAACCCGGACAGCAACGAAAGCCTGGCCGACTTCGTCAAACGGCAGAACATCGGCTCGTTCACGCTGGGCCCGATCGAGGTGAACGCGCTGGAGCTGTCCAACGTCGCGGCCACCCTGGCCTCGGGCGGCACCTGGTGCCCGCCCAACCCGATTGACAAGCTGGTCGACCGCAAGGGCAACGAGGTCGCGGTGACCACCGAGACCTGCGATCAGGTGGTGCCCGAGGGCCTGGCGAACACCCTGGCCAACGCGATGAGCAAGGACGCGCTGGGCGGCGGCACGGCGGCCGGTTCGGCCAGCGCGGCGGGCTGGGACCTGCCGGTGTCCGGCAAGACGGGCACCACCGAGGCCCACCGCTCGTCGGGCTTCGTGGGTTTCACCAACCACTACGCGGCGGCCAACTACATCTACGACGACTCCACCACGCCCACCGACCTGTGCTCCGCCCCGCTGCGCCACTGCGGCGACGGCGACCTGTACGGCGGTAACGAACCGGCGCGCACCTGGTTCACCGCGATGAAGCCGATCGCCACCAATTTCGGGCCGGTGCAGTTGCCGCCCACCGACCCTCGCTACGTCGACGGGGCACCGGGATCCCGGGTGCCCAGCGTCGCCGGCCTGGATATCGACGCGGCGCGCCAGCGCATCAAGGAAGCGGGCTTCCAGGTCGCCGACCAGAACAACTTCGTCAACAGCAGCGCAAAGCAGGGCGAGGTGGTCGGGACGACACCCAGCGGCGCAACGATTCCGGGGTCGATCGTCACGATCCAGGTCAGCAACGGCATCCCGCCGGCCCCGCCGCCACCACCGGAGGGCGCGCCGCCGCCGGTCGGCTCGCAGGTCGTCGAGATTCCGGGGCTGCCGCCGATCACGATCCCGCTGCTGGCGCCACCGCCGCCGGCACCCGGTCAGCCGCCCCCGTAGGCAAGACCGCCGCACTTCTGCTCACCCCGCTGCGCGGGCCGTATTCGTCGTACGGCTGGCGTCGTGACTCAAGAGATACGCTGCCAGTCCCCGACCGGCAGTAGGCTGCGAGCATGGCTGATGTTTTGCCCGTCCTGATACGTGCCGGCGCCGCCACACTAGCTTCGAGCGTCGCCGGCCTCGGCTATGCCGCGGTCATCGAACGCAACGCGTTCGTCCTGCGCGAGATCACGATGCCCGTGCTCAGCCCGGGCTCGACCCCGCTGCGGGTGCTGCATGTCAGCGACCTCCACATGACGCCCGGCCAGCGCCGCAAACAGGCGTGGCTGCGCGAACTGGCGGGCTGGGAACCGGATCTGGTGGTCAACACCGGCGACAACCTGGCCCACCCCAAGGCGGTCCCGGCGGTCATCCAGGCCCTGGGCGACCTCCTGTCGCGGCCGGGTGTCTTCGTGTTCGGCAGCAACGACTACTTCGGCCCGCGGCTGAAGAACCCGCTGAACTACGTGACCAACCCGTCGCACCGGGTTCGCGGTGAACCGCTGCCCTGGCAGGACCTGCGGGCGGCGTTCACCGAGCGCGGCTGGCTCGACCTCACCCACACCCGGCGCGAGTTCGAGGTGGCCGGTCTGCACATCGCCGCCGCGGGCGTGGACGACCCGCACATCGACCGCGACCGCTACGAAACCATCGCGGGGCCGGCCAGCCCGGCCGCGAATCTGCGGCTGGGACTGACGCATTCGCCCGAGCCCCGGGTGCTGGACCGCTACGCCGCCGACGGCTATCAGCTGGTGATGGCCGGACACACCCACGGCGGTCAGGTGTGCCTGCCGTTCTACGGCGCGCTCGTGACCAACTGCGGTCTGGACCGCTCGCGCGCGAAGGGACCGTCGCGCTGGGGCGCCCACATGCAGTTGCATGTGTCCGCCGGCATGGGCACCTCGCCGTTCGCGCCGGTGCGGTTCTGCTGCCGGCCGGAGGCCACCCTGCTGACGCTGATCGCCACCCCGATGGGCGACCGCGGCGCGGCCAGTGACCTGAGCCGTTCGCAGCCAACAGCATCGGTGCGTTGACCGACCAGACCCGGATCGCGGTTCGCAGCCGCTCCCGCTGCTGGACGGACAACGCGATCCGGCTGATCCAGGCCGACGCCCGGCGCAGCGCCGACACCCATCTGCTGCGCTACCCGCTGCCCTCGGCGTGGAGCGCGGGCGCCGACGTCGCGCTGTACCTCAAAGACGAGACAACGCACATCACCGGCAGCCTCAAGCACCGGCTGGCCCGCTCGTTGTTCCTCTACGCGCTGTGCAACGGCTGGATCGACGAGGGCACCACGGTGGTCGAGGCCTCGTCGGGTTCGACGGCGGTGTCCGAGGCCTACTTCGCGGCGCTGCTGGGTCTGCCGTTCGTCGCCGTGATGCCCGCGGCGACGAGCACATCGAAGGTGGCGTTGATCGAATCCCACGGCGGCCGTTGCCATTTCGTGCAGAGCTCCCGCGAGGTCTACGCCGAGGCCGAGCGGGTCGCGCGAGAGACCGGCGGGCACTACCTGGACCAGTTCACCAACGCCGAGCGGGCGACCGACTGGCGGGGCAACAACAACATCGCCGAGTCGATCTTCGAGCAGATGCGCGAGGAGCGCTATCCCGTCCCGGACTGGATCGTGGTCGGCGCGGGCACCGGCGGAACCAGCGCCACGATTGGCCGCTACATCCGCTACCGCCGCCACGCCACCCGGCTGTGCGTCGTCGACCCGGAGAACTCCGCGTTCTTTCCCGCCTACGCCCAAGGTCGGAACGACTTGGACGACCTAGCGATGCCCAGCTCGTCGCGCATCGAGGGCATCGGCCGGCCGCGGGTGGAGCCGTCGTTTCTGCCCGGCGTGGTCGACCGGATGGTGTCCGTCCCGGACGCGGCGTCGATCGCGGCCGCGCGGCACGTCAGCGCCGTGCTTGGGCGCCGCGTCGGGCCGTCGACGGGAACCAACCTGTGGGGTGCGTTCGGCCTGCTCGCCGAGATGGTCGCCGAGGGCCGCAGCGGCTCGGTGGTCACCCTGCTCGCCGACAGCGGCGACCGCTACCGCGACACCTATTTCAGCGACGAGTGGGTGGCGGCGCAGGGGCTGGACCCGTCGGGACCGGCCGAGGCGCTGGTCGAGTTCGAGCGATCGTGCTCATGGAAGTGACCTGGCGCACCGCGGTTTGGCCTCCCGATAGCCCGGTGCGATAGGCTGTCGAGGCTTCAAGCGGGGTGTGGCGCAGCTTGGTAGCGCGCTTCGTTCGGGACGAAGAGGCCGTGGGTTCGAATCCCGCCACCCCGACCAGTATTCAAGGGACTGACCGGCAGCAGCACGGTCAGTTCTTGTCGGCATGAAGGGCCCGCTGCAGAGCACGCCACCGGCGACGCGACGCAGCGCCTAGCTGGACTTCTTGCCGCCTTTGCGCCCTGCGGCCTTCTTCTGGGACTGGTTGCCGCCGCTGCCGCTACCACTGCTACGGCTGCTTTGGCTGCTGCCTGAGCTCTTGCCGCCCCTACTCGAGGCGCCCGGCGAGTTCGATATCGCCGCCGCTCTCGACTTGCTCATCCCCTTCTTGCGCAGCCCCTCGTACTGTTTGTCGTTCTTGACGCTCGATCCATGATCTTTTGCCACTTCGAACTCCTTTACATCTCGCATCCGAGTACCCGTTTCCAACCGGGAGAACGGCTTTCCGAGAGTTCTCAGCCGAGCGACTGATCGCTGCGGCCGATTCTGCAGTGATGTAAGCGGCACTATTCGGTGTAGCGTCAGTGTTGTTCGGCGGGACGTAGGCGTCCGGGACACACTCAATTGGTTCGGCGGGACGTAGGCGTCCGGGACCCCGGGAATCTCCTGCTTCGGTTACCGGAGCGGGCGCCCACTACGAAGGAGGGCTCCCTCCATGACCGCCAACGACACGTCCCAGCCTGCGGGTCCGGCACAGCGCGACGATCTGCGCGCCACCCTGGCCTTGAGGCGGGACAAGCTCGTTCGCCAGCGCGTGGACGTACTTGCGGAGATACGCACGCTTTCCAGCCAACTGGAATCCATCGACCGCCACCTTGCGCACATCGCGCACATCGAGGCCGCGCACACCAAGCCTTGATCAGTGGTTGGTATCGGGCGCAAACCGCCGAAACCGGGCCGATATAGTGGATCTCACCGTCATGCTAAGCAGACAGCATTGACATTCGTCGCCGTCAAAAATTACAAGTGATCGCCTCGCGAGACCGCAGGCTGCAGAAAACGGCGCGGAACTGCCTGTAACCGGTCTCGAAGCATGAGGGCGACACTCAGTGACCAATCTTGACGATCTCAGCCTGCTCACCGACGTTCTGCGGGCCATCTATTCGGCGGATGCCGACGACTTCCCCCAGGTGCTGGACGACCTGACCAGGGCGGCCGCGCGCTGGGTGCCGGGCGCACAGGAAGCCGGGATCACCGTCACCAGCCGGCAGAACGAGGTCAGCACCCCGTCGGTCACCCACGACTGCGCCCGGTTGCTCGACGAGTTTCAGCAGCGCCACCTCGAAGGACCCTGCGTCCACGCCGCCTGGACCCGAAAGGTCGTCGTCATCGACGACCTGGAAGCCGACGAACGCTGGCCGAAGTATCGGGCCGACGCGCTCGCGCACACGCCGATTCGCAGCGTGCTGTCGCTGCCCATGTTCGCCGACGAGCTGAGCATGGGCGCGCTGAACTTCTACGCCGAGCGCCCGCAGTCCTTCTCCGAAGACTCGCGTCGGATCGCCGCCGTCTTCGCGACGCTGGGCGCACTGGCGTGGAGCAACGTCGTGCGCACCCAGCAGTTCCGGGAAGCCCTGAGCACCCGCGACATGATCGGACAGGCCAAGGGCATCCTCATCGAACGCTACGACCTCGACGACCAGACCGCCTTCAACACCCTCATCAAACTGTCGCAGAGCATGAACACCCCGCTGCGCGACATCGCGCGCCGGGTGATCGAGGACGCCATCGGGCGCTGACGTCCCGGGGCCCGTCCGAACATGCTGTGGCCCAGGGCATCTCGCTAGCTTTCCCACTCCGGTTCCCGCCGTGGCGTCCTGGATTGCGGTGCGACGCCGTGTGTGCGGCGCGGACCCCGCACGACGACGGACTGAATTTGCGTCCAGCCCTGCACCTGGGAGCGGCCCACCAGGCGGCACCGGTGGGTGCCGGCCAGTTGGCGGGCGGCCTTGGTGAAGGTCTGGTTGGTCACGACGACCGTCCGGTTACAGCCGTGGTGCAGCGCCCCCGCCACTACCTGCTGGACCGCGGCCACTCCGACGGCCTTCGCCAGCCGCTTGCATTGGACGGCCATGCGGGCGCCGTCTTTCTTGGCGATCAGATCCACGCCGTAGTCACCGGTACTGGCGGTCGGGGTGACGCTGTAGCCCGCGACGCGAAGCTGCGCCGCAACGAATTCCTCGAACTCGGTGCCCGACATCCGGTCGATCGCCCGTAGCCCGGATTTCGCCAATCTGAGGTCGCGTCGTCGATGCGCGTCCGCCTGGTAGCGGTCCCGCTGTACCGACAGCCACCACAGGATCGCCACCGCGACGGCCAGCCCACCGAGTCCGGCGAGGCATCCCGCCGGTAGGCTGCCGGTCGCCTTCTGCGTGAAATACCAAGGGAGCGCTAGGCCCAGCGGCAGGAGCGACCCGAGTACCTTCTCCATTTGTCCGATGAACCTAGTGGATGCCACCGACAATTCAGCGCAATCCACGGCGGGTTCACGGTCGCGTTATGGCGCACGAGACGCCTCGCCCGGCCCGAGGGGCGGGTGTCAGGCGCAGTCGGCACACACAGGAAGGCCGGAGCTGGAGGCACGCATCCGGCTGCGGTGCTGCACCAGAAAGCAGCTCGAGCAGGTGAACTCGTCAGCCCGCTGCGGAATCACCTTTACCGACAGCTCTTCTCCGGACAGGTCTGCGTCCGGCAGCTCGAAAAAGTGCACATCGTTGGGGTCCTCGTCGACCACGGCGGTGGCAGTCCCCCGCAGGGCTGGCGCCAGTTCGCGAAGCGAGGATTTCTCCTGGGTGTCGGCGTCGGATACACGGCGTGCGTCGTAGTCAGTGGTGGTCGCCATTGGTGTTCCTTCCCGCGATGGAACGGGTTGACGCACTTTCCTGTACTCACCCGTGGCGCAGGCAGTACCCCGTTCGGGGGTGCGTTACACCACCACGGCCGGAAAAAGTTGCGCCGATATCCTGCTCGGCCGCGGTGTGCCGCACCGACGGCAATGCCACGCGTCCTCAGCTGCTGGGCGGTGGCGCGGGCCGACCGGAATGCGCGGCGTGCCAGCGCAGTTCGGCGTCGCGGACCTTGCGGTGGGCGCGCAGCAGCCACGCGGCGCTCAGCGCGCCCAGCACCACGGCGACGACCAGGGCGATGGCGCCGCCCACCAGATGTCCGGCCGCCACGGCGAACAGGCCCACGGTCAGGGCGATGACCGCGACGGCCGCGCCGGCGAGACCGGGGGCGTTGGCGCTGTTCTTGAGGGATTCGCCGGCGTGCTGACGAGTAGTGCGGGCATGGTCAACCGGGGGGTTCTTGGGGTGATCCAACGTCATTCCTCGTCGAGAGTCATTGTGTACCAGCATTATTCGTGCGCGTACGGTAACGATCGATCCGCTGGCCGGGGGCGGAGAACTCGCCCCGACGTCGCGGATCACCACGCAGGTATACCCGTCGCGCCGGTGGCCAAACGAAACCCCGCCCTGTGTCAGCCGCGTCCGGCCTGGGTATGCCGCGCACATGACTTCACGACCGCACGCGGGCACGCTTCCCGCCGCCGACCCCGGGAGCCGGCCCTGATGGCGCGTGGCGGCACGCCCGCCGTCCTGTTCGACGTCGACGGCACGCTGGTGGATTCCAACTATCTCCACGTCCACGCCTGGCAGCGCGCGTTCGACGCCGAAGGCATGCGGGTGGCGTCGTGGCAAATCCACCGGTGCATCGGCATGGACGGGTCCCGGCTGGTCCGAACGCTCTCCGATGACGCCCCGGACGACGTGCGCCAGCGGCTCAGCGACAAGCACAGCGAGTACTACCGGGAGATCACCTCGCTGCTGCAGCCGTTGCCCGGTGCCCGTGACCTGCTGCGCCGCGTCGCCGACCTGGGCTTACAGGTCGTGTTGGCCAGCTCGGCGCCCGAAGACGAGTTGGAGATTCTGCGCAAGGCGCTCGACTGCGACGATGTCATCTCCGAGACGACGTCGTCGCGCGACGTCGGCACCGCCAAGCCCGAGCCCGGCATTGTGCGGGTGGCGTTGGACCGGGCCGGCGTGGACGCCCAGCACGCCGTGTTCGTCGGGGACGCCGTGTGGGACGCGCACGCCGCGGCCGGCGCGGGATTGCCGTGCATCGGCCTGCTGAGCGGCGGCATCGCCCGCGCGGAACTGCAGGAGGCCGGGGCCGAACCCGTCTTCGCCGATCCCCGCGACCTGCTCGAGCACCTGGACTCCACCCGCATCGCGGCACTCGCGCCCAACCGCTGACGGCCCAGCGTGGCCTCAGTCGCCGCGAGTGCGCAGCATCAGCGGCAG
Organism: Mycobacterium sp. MUNTM1; assembly: GCF_054660795.1. Taxonomy (NCBI): domain Bacteria; kingdom Bacillati; phylum Actinomycetota; class Actinomycetes; order Mycobacteriales; family Mycobacteriaceae; genus Mycobacterium; species Mycobacterium sp. MUNTM1. Next base: position 20,395 of record NZ_BAAGDE010000013.1, on the reverse strand, counting down.
CACCCACCAGAAGAAGGTGAACACCGGCAGCGCACACGCCCCGGCGATCAGGCCGACGTTTCGCCCGGCCACCGCCGCGAAAATGATCGTGGTGAGGCCGATCAGCGCCAGTCCGAGCAGGCCGAGCCCGGCGAAGGCGCACCGGTGCGCGGCCGATACGAGGACCTGAAGCCGATGACGACGGAAGAGTATCCGGTGCATGGCGACCGGGGCGATCAGCAAGACGGTCGCGCACACCGCGCACACCACGGTGGCCAGATACACGACGCGCATGTGCGGGCCCAACACGTCGAAACGCTGCTGGAACGGCAGCGTCAGCAGGAACCCGGTCAGCAGCTGAACCCCGGTTTGGACCACCCGCAGCTCCTGCAGCAGGCTGTTCCAATTCCGGTCCAGCCGTTGAACTTCGGTCTCGCCTCGCTCTCGGCGATCCCACTGCTGGTCGTCTTGCGGATGGTCGACGTCCATAGCCCTGATCATCGCACCTGGGCTGCGCGGGGACGCCGGTTCGAGCCGGCCCGCCGCCGGTAAAGGTTTTCACCGATTTCGTTCGCGCAAATTCCGGCGGCCTGCGGCGTTTCCGGAAAAATCTCGGGATAAGTCCCGAAATCGATACAAATGGGAAATCGAATTCACCGCATTCGCGTCAAACATGTTGTCAGGCAACTAAATCTGTCGCCGGTGCGACTCACCGAAACGAGGCCCCCGGGACGGCGGCCGCCAGGTGGTCAGCCGTTCAGCTTGCCGTCCCGCACCCCGGTCAACGCGTCGTCGAGCGTCGGGTACAGCGGGAAGGTCTTGTCCAGGCCGGTCAGATGGATGGGCCTGCGGGTAGCCGGACCGCGCGCTACCACGCCGAACCCGGTCTGGTTGGTCAGCTTCTCGTAGGTCGCCGCCAGGATCTTCAGTCCGACCGAACCCAGAAACTCCACCGCGGAGAGATCGATGATCAGTGCTGTGGGGCTGTCCGCGACGACCGCGCTGATGGCTTGTTCCAGGGCCGGAGCCGTGACCAAATCGATTTCGCCGCTGACACTGACCACGGACACGCCGTCGTGGTCCTCAACCAACGTGGTAATCGAATCAGGAGCTGACAATGGCAATCCTTTGTCCTGGGCCGTGGCGTGGTTCAACCCTAGCCTGCGTTACCGAACTGCGAGAAGAATATGCCCTCTACACGTGCCCCGCGACAACCCACGCTAGTCTCGCAAAAGGAACTGCAGACCGCAGGGCGCGACGTGGCACTCGGGAGGCCAGATGTCAGATTCGCCGTCGGATTTCAACAGTACCGGCACCGCAGCGCAGACCGTCGGCATTTCCAGTGAGGGGCTGCTTCCCCAGCTAGTCCAGCATCTGCGGCAAAACCGAACCATCCTGCGGGAGGAATGGGCCCGCAGGATCACCGAGGCCGAGCTCCTCACCGCGATGACTCCCGAGGAGATCTTCTCCGAGGCGACGACGGTGTACGACAGCTACGTCGAGGTGCTCGAGACCGGTAGCGTCGAGGCGCTGCAGGATTACGCGCGCGACCTGTCGGAACGCATCATCCCCCGGGGCGTGGAGACCGACGAGGTCGTCGGCATCGTGCTGCTGCTCCGCGACGTGCTGGCCCGGTCGTTGTTCGAGAAGTACCAGACCGACTTCGAGATGCTCAACCGCGTCCTCGACGCCTACGAACCGGCGGCCAACCGCATCGCCAACACCGTGGCCGTGTCCTTCGTGCAGGAACGCGAGCGCATCATCCGCCAGCAGCAGGAGGCCATCCGCGAGCTGTCGACGCCGGTGCTGCAGGTGCGTGAACAGTTGCTGATCCTGCCGATCATCGGTGTGCTGGACAGCCAGCGCGCCCGCCAGGTCACCGAACAGCTGCTGCGGGCCATCCGCGCGAACCGCGCCAAAGTGGTGGTCATCGACATCACCGGTGTGCCGACCATCGACTCGACGGTGGCCAATCACCTGGTGCAGACGGTCGACGCGTCCGGCCTGATGGGCGCCAGCGTGATCATCACCGGCCTGTCCTCCGAGATCGCGCTGACGCTGGTGACGATCGGGCTGGACCTGTCCAAGATGAACGCCGTCGGTGACCTGCAGGGCGGCATCGAGGAAGCCGAACGCCTGCTGGGTTACGAGGTGACCCGCACGGGCGAGCAAACCGGATAACCACCATCGACGCGAGCACCCCATGCCAGTACCGATCCTGAAACAGGGCTCGATCCTCATCGCGTCGGTACAGGCCGCCCTCACCGACTCCGACGCCGAACGCCTGCGCTACGACCTGATGGAACGGGTCAGCCAGTTCCGCGCGCAGGGCATCATCGTCGACGTCACCGCCATCGATGTGATGGATTCCTTCGCCGCCCGGTCGCTGCGGACGATCGCGCACATGACCCGGCTGCGCGGCGCGGACACCGTGATCGTCGGATTGCAGCCCGAGGTTGCCTTCGCGATGGTCCAGCTTGGCCTGGCGTTCGACGACATGAACACCGCGCTGGATCTCGAAGAGGGCCTCGCGCTACTGAATCGCCAAGGCGGAGCGGGTAAGTCAACGATCGGGCTCGACGGTGGCGGCTGATATCGTCGTCGCCATCGACCACCCCGACGACATCGTCGAAGCCCGCAAAGCCGGACACGAACTCGCCCTTGATTTGGGATTCTCCCTGACCGACGTCACGATGATCGCCACGGCGATCTCGGAGATCGCCCGGAACATCACCAGCTACGCCGGCCGCGGCGCCGTCCGGGTCGCCATCGCCGACCGGGAGGGGCGCAAGGCCCTGGTGGTGCGCGCCGAGGACCAGGGCCCCGGCATCGCCGACATCGAACGGGCGATGGAAGACGGTTACACGACCGGCCGCGGGCTGGGCATGGGTTTGCCGGGCGCGCGCCGGCTGATGGACCGGTTGGTCGTCGAGTCCACCCTGGGCCAGGGAACCGTCATCGAAATGTGGAAATGGGTTCCCCCGCGTGCATGAGAGCGGTCGCTTCGGACCTATCGAATGGGCAAGGGCGGGGCGGCCTTTGCCCAGCGAATACACGTCCGGGGACCGGGGTATTGCCGTCGATGTCGGCGGTGAGGCCGCGCTGTTCGGGCTGGTGGACGGCCTCGGCCACGGGCCGGCCGCCGCGGAAGCCGCGCTGCGTGCCGTCGAGGTGGTCGCGCGCGCCAGCTCCGAGCGGGTCGAGGTGCTGATCCAGCTCTGCCACCGCGTGCTGGTCGGTACCCGCGGAGTCGCAATGACGTTAGCGCGGATGGATTTTGCGGACAACACGCTCACCTGGACCGGCGTCGGCAATGTCACCGCCCACCTGGTGGCCAAGGCGCCAACCGGTATCCAGATTCGTTCCAGCGCAAGGCTTACCGGAGGCATCGTCGGCTACCGCATACCGGAAATCAGGCCGGCGCAAGTGGTTTCGATCCGCCCAGGCGATCTGATGATAATGAGCACCGACGGGATCGTCGAGGACTACCTGGACCACATCGACCTCTCGGCCACCGCCGTCGCGATCGCCGAGGGGCTCCTCGGCAAGGACGCGAAAGAGACCGACGATGCGATGGTGCTGGCGGCGCGTCACAGGGGAGTATCGATTTGAGCGGCGACGACGACTTTTACGAGCAGTACGAGGCCGCGCTGCGCGCCTATCTGGACTCGCACGACGAGGCGAGCCTGTCGGTCGGCAATGAGCTGGGGCGCAGGGCCCTGAGGGAACAGATCAGCCTGCTCGACATCGTCGAGCAGCACGTCCGCCTGGTATTCGAAATCTCGCAAGACGTGCGCATCGATGCGCCGATCGCGCTGGAGTTCCTTCTGCAGCTGCTGGTCCCGCTGGACGTCGCAACACGCGGCTTCATCGACGGCAACAGGCGCTACGCCGAACAGCGGGCCCGCGCCGAGGGGCTGGCCGACCGCGACAAATTCCGTACCGCCCTGGTGAATTCGCTGCAGGAGGGCTTCTTCGTCGCCGATCACGAGGGCTCCGTGGTCGAGATGAACAACGCCTTCATCGAGATCCTCGGGTTCCCCAACGAGGGCCTGCCCTACAAGTGGCCGCACCCCTGGCTCGTCGACACGAAGACGGCGGCCGAACAGATCTCACAGGTGCTGGCCCACGGCCGGGCCGACTACGAAACACCGATCCGCCACGCCGACGGCCATCTGGCGTGGGTGAAGGTGAGCATCAACGCGCTCAAGGAAACCGGCAGCGATCGAGATGCCTTCGTCGGAACGATCCGCGACGTCACCGCCGAGCGTGCCTTCGCCGCGCGGGAGAGTGCGGTGTTGCGGCTGGCCACGGCCGTCGCGGTGGCCAAGAGCGTGGACGAGCTGCTGTCGATCACACTCGACGAGTGCAGCGCGGCGATCGATGTGCAACGGGTGATCGCGGTCTCGTGGCCCAACGGAGACAGCGACCCGACGGTGCAGGTGGCGGGCGAGCCCTCGGCCTCGTCGTGGCGCAAGCTGGATCCGTGGTTGCGCCATACCTTCCAGGACGCGCGTCACCAGCTGCCACTGACGGCGAAAACGGTTGAGGCGCCTGATCATCCGGGTAAGGCCCAGGGACTGGTCGCGGCGCTCTCCGGTACCGGGGACCTGACGCTGTGGCTGGAGCTGCGCACGCCTCGTTGGGTCAGTGGGGAGGATCGGCTGCTGGTCACCGTGCTCATCGGCCATTTGAGCCTGGCCATGCAGCATGTGCGCCAGTTCGAGAGTGCGCGTGAGACGTCGCTGACGTTGCAGCGGGCCATGCTGCCGCCGGTTCAGCCGCCGCCGGGTTTCGCCGTTCGCTACGAACCCGCGGTGCCGCCGTTGGAGATTGGCGGTGACTGGTACGACGTGCTGCCGATCGGTGAGCACCACATCGGCATCGTCGTCGGAGACTGCGTGGGTCGCGGCCTGCCCGCGGCCGCGATCATGGGTCAGCTGCGCAGTAGCGCGCGGGCACTGCTGATCAACGGCGCCGAGCCCGCCGTGCTGCTCGATCAGCTGGACTCGGCGGCCTCGCTCATCCCGAACGCGTACTGCACGACCGTGTTTCTGGCGATTCTGGACACCGAAACCGGGGTGCTGCAGTACAGCAACGCCGGCCACATGCCGGCCGTGCTGGCCGGCCCGAACCCCGGCACGACGACGCTGTTGACCGATGCCGCGTCGGTTCCGCTGGCGGTCCGCCGCAACGAGCCGCGCCCGCAGGCCACGCAGGTGCTGCCGCCCGGCTCGACGCTGATGCTGTTCACCGATGGTCTCGTCGAACGCAAGCATGAGTCGATCGACGACGGAATCGGCCGTGCGGCAGACGTTCTGACGCAGACCATGACGTCGCCGCTGGACACCGTCGCCGATGTGGTGCTGCGCGAACTGGCCCCGGCGGCGGGTTATGACGACGACGTCGCGATGGTGATTTATCGGCACCAGCACACGCCCCTGCGCATCGAAACCCGTGCCACCGCGGACCAATTGGTCCGCATCCGGCATCGGCTGGCGGACTGGCTGCACGCCGGCGGCGTGACCGAGGATCAGGCCGCTGACATAGTGCTGGTCGTCAACGAGGCGTGCACCAACTGTGTCGAACATGCCTACCGTGGATTCGCCGCCGGATCCATGCTGCTCGAGGTCTGTATCGCCGACGGCGAAGTGCGCACCCGGGTCACCGATTACGGGTCGTGGAAGACGCCGGCCGTGCCCCCGGGCAACGGCGGGCGCGGCCTGCCGCTGATGCGGGTGCTCAGCGACTCGATGGAGCTCGACAATACGGCCGGCGGCACCACCGCGGACATCGCCTTCCGCCTGCGTTCCGGGCCGCCTGAGGCGCGTTGACGGCCGTTTGCGGCTGCGGCGTGCCGTTTGCCTGCCCCGCGCAGCGGGTAGACATCGGCGTGACCCACGCATCGACACTGACCGAACCTGTCCTGCCTGCGGCGCACGGGCCGCTGTCAACCGCCGTACGCTGCGCGCTGGCAGGTCCGCCGTCGGTCGTCGACCACTTGGCGCGCATCGGCGCCTCGGTACGCGATTCCGATCCCTACGGCCTCGATCTGCAACTGGCGCTGTCGATGTGCTATGAGCTGCATTACCGCGGCCTTGCCGGTGTCGATCCCGCCTGGGAATGGAATCCCGCGTTGCTGGGGCTACGCGCCGAACTGGAACGGGTGTTTCTGGCCGGCGTGCGCCGCGACGTCGGGCACATCGATCCCGATCGGACGGCGGCGGCCGAAATGGAAGCGCTCACGGTCGAACCTGTCGACGGCACCGGCCCGTCGTATTACCTGCGCGACAGCGGAACCTGGCAGCAGATGTGCGAATACTTCGTACACCGTTCCCTGTACCACCTCAAAGAGGGCGATCCGCACGCCTTTGCCATCCCGCGCCTGACCGGGGTGGCCAAAGCGGCTTTTGTGGCAATCGAATTCGACGAATACGGCGCCGGACGGGGCCCGCGGCTACACCAGCAGCTGTTCGCCGACCTGCTGTCGGCGGCGGGCCTGGACGCGACGTACTGGGGTTACGTCGACGCGGTGCCCGCCGAATCCTTGGCGGTGGTCAACCTGATGTCGCTGTTCGGTCTGCACCGCTCGATGCGCGGCGCGGCGATCGGGCACTTCGCCTCGACGGAGATCACGTCACCGCCGGGCTCGCAGCGCATGGTGAAGGCCTTGCGGCGCCTGCGCGCGCCCAAGGCGTGCATCGAGTTCTACAGCGAGCACGTCGAGGCCGACGCGGTGCACGAACACGTCGTGCGCAACGATGTGGTCGGCGATCTGATCGCCGGAGACCCGCGGCTCGAGCACGATGTCATCTTCGGCATCCGTGCCCATGCCGCCGTCGAAGACCGCTTGGCAGAACGGATTATGACGTCGTGGGAGCGGAATCAGACGTCGCTGCGGAGTCCGCTGGAGCAGACGAGGGCGCCGATGTCTTGAGGCGCCGGCACCGGCGATGGCTGGTGTCGCACAGCGGGTAACGGCCGCTGCGGCGGCAGGTGCAGATGGCCACCATGAAGCGGTCGGACTCGACGACCTCGCCGCCGGGCATCTCGATCCGCACCGGGCCCGACACCAGCACGGGCCCGTTGGGCACCACCTGCACCCGGGTGGTGGTCATCGCTTCTCCGCGCGGATCACGATCAGTTCCTCTTCCCGCCGCCCGCGCGGGATCAGGCCGACCTCCTCCAGCCACTTCGCCCGGGAAGACATCACCGGGCCGAACGGTATCCATTTGGACGCAATCACTTTCGCATCCATGCCGGCCCACTTCAGCGAATCCAGGGACTGTTGAACGCCGGCGAGCGCGGAATGCACCAGCAGCAGGGATCCGCCGTCGCGCAACAGCTTTGGCGCCGACTCGCACAGCGGGTCGAGGATCATCCGGCCGTCCACACCGGCGTTCCACGCCCACGATGGTCCCGCGCTCGGGCAGATCTCTTCCATCTCCGCACCGGGCGGCGTGGGCACATAGGGCGGGTTCGACACGACCACGTCGAACGGCGCGCAATCGACCGCCGCGATCCACGATCCTTCGCGCACGTCGACCTCGACACCGGCCGCGGCCGCGTTTTCCCTGGCGCACCGCACAGCCTGCGGGCAGATGTCGAACGCCGTCGCCTCGGCGCATCCCATCGCGGCGGCCGCGATGGCGACGAAACCGCTGCCGGTGCACAGATCGAGGACCCTCCGCCCCGGGATCAGGCCCGTGTCGTGCATCACGTCGACCAGCAATCGAGAGTCCTCTTGCGGCTGATACACGTTCGGAACGGGCGAGACCGCGGGCTCGGGATACGTGGTTGTCACTGTTGGCCTTTCGAGAACCCTATGAGGATTGCCGCTCACCGCGGCTTGGCGGGATAATGCCCGCAAACCGGCGCATTCAAACGGACCAGGCGGAAAGTCTTGGCGGCTAACCCGCCGTCGCGTGGGCGAACTGCTTGAGGATGGCCGCGCAGAACGCCGGGAGGTCCGACGGCGAGCGGCTGGAGATCAAGTTGCCGTCGATGACGACCTCCTCGTCGACGACGTGTGCGCCCGCATTGCGCAGATCGGTGCGAATGCTGGGATACGACGTCAGCGTGCGGCCCACCGCAACACCGGCTTCCGCTAGCGTCCAGGGACCGTGACAGATGGCCGCCACCGGCTTGCCCGACCCGACGAAGTCGCGGACGAAGGACACCGCGGAGCTGTCCATGCGCAGCTTGTCCGGGTTGACGGTGCCGCCCGGCAGCACCAGGCCGTCGTAGTCCTCCACCGACGCCTCGGACACCAACCGGTCGACGGCGAAGGTCCCGGCGGGTTCGAGATCGTGGTTGCGCGCCTGGATTTCGCCGTCCTTCAGCGACAGCAACTGCACCTGGGCGCCGGCATCCTGCAGCGCCGCACGCGGCTGTTCGAGCTCCACCTTTTCCACGCCGTCAGCCGCGAGGATCGCTATCGTCTTGCCCTGCAATTCATTTGACATCGTCGCATCCCTTTCTGCGATTTCGTCGGATCAAAGAGCCCGTAGCTGCGGAGCGCCGCGTCGAGCCCCGGCGGTTCGCAACGCCGTGTACAGGTCGAGCCCGGCGATGCCGGAAAGCAGCGCTGCTGAAACGGCACCCTGTCGCCGTCGGCCCGGCCCGCGGGCGATCACACCGGCGATCAACAGCGCCATGTCCAGCACGTCACCGGCCACGCGGGTCCACACCAGCTTGGCCGGCCCGGCCAGCAGGGCCGCGCCATGGCCGCATTCACGCACTCCCAACGCGCGGATCACCCGCCGCGACCGGCCGGTGTCGTCCACGCCCGCGATGGCGGCGACTTTCCCCGGGGCTACCAGTTCGCTCACACCCAGGCCGAAACTGGCGCCGCTGAGCGTCTTGACGAGTGTGGTTGTGGTGTCGCCGGTTTCATCGCTCATAAGTTCGCTCCCCCTGCTTTGCCGGAATGCGCAGGCTTGCAAGCCGGCTGTGGCAGCAGCGTGTAAGGCCAACGCACGCCGGAACGACCGTTCACGTCCCAGCTCTACCGACGTCCGACGCGCGTTGGCTGGCTGCCCACGACTGCGAGGCGGATACCCGGGTGCGCAGCGGTCAAACCTGCGATCAGTTTGCTGCGTCGCGCAGCGCCGCCAGCAAAGGCTCGGCGGCTTCGTCGAGGAACCGTTCTTGGGTTTCGCCGCCGATCTGCACCAGGGCGATGTCGGTGAACCCGGCTTCCCAGTAGGGCCGCACGCCCTCGACGATCGCGTCGAGGTCAGGACCGCAGGGAATGGTCTCGGCGACGTCTTCGGGCCGCACGTACTGGGTCGCCCCGGCGAAGCCGGCCGGCGTGGGCAGGTCGGCGTTGACCTTCCAGCCACCGGCAAACCAGCGGAACTGGTCGTGCGCGCGTTTGACGGCGGTGTCGCGGTCGGGGTCCCAGGACACCGGTATCTGGCCGATCACGCGTCCGCCCCCGGCGAGATTGGCGGCCTGGCGGGCACCGTGCCAGGCGTCGACGAGTTGCTTCTCGGGTTCCGTGGCGATCAGGTGGTCGGCCAGCTTGGCGAACTTGTCGACGGCCCTGGTGCCGCCGATGGCCACCCCGATGCCGACCGGAACGTCCGGTACGTCCCACAGCCGCGCCGAATCGACCTGGAAGTAGTCGCCGGTGAAGTCCACCAGTTGCCCGCCGAACAGCTCGCGGATGATTTTGATGGCCTCGCGCAGCATGTCCTGCCGGCGCGTGACGGTCGGCCAACCTTTGCCGACGACGTGTTCGTTCAGGTTTTCACCGCTGCCCAGGCCCAGGGTGAACCGGCCGTCGGACAGGATCTGCACGGTGGCCGCCTGCTGGGCGACGATCGCGGGGTGATACCGCATCGTCGGGCAGGTCACGTAGGTGTAGAGGTCGACCCGCTCGGTGGCCTGCGCCACCGCGCCCAACACCGCCCAGGCATTCGGCGCGTGGCCCTGCGAAGTGAGCCACGGCGAGAAGTGGTCGCTGCACACATGAAAGTCGAAGCCGCGCTCTTCAGCCGAAACCGCATACCGGACAAGGTCTTTGGGTCCACTCTGTTCGGTCATCAAAGTGTAGCCAAAATTCGTCATGCCTGACGGGTACCCGGCCGCCCGGAGCGCAAACGGCGCCGGCGGTCAGTCCGCGGTGGTGATGGAGTCCCCGGTGACGCCGGCCGCCCGGCGGGCGGCGAGCCTGCGCTTCTGCGGCTCGATCGTGTAGCGGGGGTCGCCGGTCGATTCCTTACCCGCCTCGAAGAAGCCGAACCGCAGCAGCGCCGACGCGGTCAACAGCGTCAGGCCGGACAGGACGGCGACACCGCGGTGCCGCCCGCCCAGCAGCGCTCCTAAACCCCCTGCGGCGGCGAGCCATTCGCTGGCCGACAGCAACCGGCCGGGTGTGCCGTGGTGCAGCGGTTCCCGGGTGACCGGGTCCATCCGGTACTCGGTGAACCTGGCCGAGACCAGGTCGGCGACCGCGCCGACGACGGCCAGCTTGCGGGCCGGCCCCGCCTCGGCGACTCCGGTGGTGACCATCGCCAACCCCGACGCGGCCAGGCTGGCCGAGCTGACGAACACGAACGGCAGGTCTCGATACGCGGCGTTCCAGGTCGGGGTCGCGGTGTCGGTGAGCAGCACCGCGGTGTAGACGGCCAGCGGCGCCGCGAAGACGGCAGCTTCCAGGCCGGCCGGCCCCTCCACGGCGCGCAGGACGGGCCGCAACGGGCCCAACGGGATTCGCTCGCCGGTCATCCGGTCCACCTCGGCGGCCGCGGCGACGCCGATGCCGGCGGAGAAGAAGCTGAGGATCCACGAGCCGATGCTCATCGGTGACGTCAGCTTGACCGTCCGCAGCATGTTGACGAAACGCTCGGGGCGGCCCAGGTCCTTCACCAGCGCGACGGCTCCGAGCGACACCGCGATCAGAGCGGACAGCCTGGTGTTGCGGCGCAACGTGTTTCGCCCGGTGAGCTGTGCGCCGGCCGCCAGCAGGCCGGACCCGCCGGCGACGCCGCCCAGGAAGAGGTACACCGCCACCTCGTGCCCCCATGGCGCCGGCTTGACCACCGGACGTCCGTAATAAGAGGTGAATTCGGCGTCGGGCACCATCGGCATCTCGCGTGACCCGTCGGCGGCGCCGCGCCGGCCCGCGCGCCTGCCTTTTCGTCGCCTGCCGCCCTTGGGTTCCGGCGGGCGGAAGCTGTCGAATTCCGAGGTGCTCATCGGCTGCTCCAGAATGCCCATGCCGCCGCGCCGACCATGCCGGCCGCGGCCATACCCGCCCGCTTGAACATGGTCTTCAGGTCGGCCGTGCACACCCGCGGATCAGGCGGCAGCCCGTACACCTCCGGCTCGTCGAGCAGCAGGAACACCGACCCGGTCCCGCCGACGCCGTCGTTCTCATTGGCGCCGTAAAGCCTTGCCTCGGTGCGGCCTTCGGCGTGCAGCTGCGCGACGCGCTCGCGTGCCTGGGTCACCAGCTCGTCGTGATTGCCGAACTTGATCGACGTCGTCGGGCAGGTCTTGGCGCACGCCGGCACCTGGTCCTCGACCAGGCGGTCGTAGCACAGCGTGCACTTCTGAGCGACGCCGGTGACGAATTCCTCTTTCGGCTGGCCCGGGCGCTCCACCGGCGTCGCGTACGTGCCATCGCTGCGCCGTTCGACCACGCCGAACGGACATCCGGCGACGCAGGTTCCGCAGCCGTTGCAAACGTCGTGCTGCACCACCACGGTGCCGAATTCGGTGCGGAACAACGCGCCCGTCGGGCACACGTCCAGGCAGCCGGCGTGCGTGCAGTGCTTGCACACGTCCGACGACATCAGCCAGCGGAATTCCGGGGTGTGCAGGGGCTGCGAAACAGGCTCCGGTTCCTCGGGTTTCGCGGCGCCGGGAACGGCGGGCATGCCCAGATTGATCAGCGCGCGACCGGATTCGCGGGCCTCTTCGATGCGGTCGCGGCCCTGCTCGATGAAGGCGACGTGGCGCCAGGTGCTGGCGCCCAGCGCCCCGGTGTTGTCGTACGAGGACCCCAGCAGCTCGAGGTCACCGTCGCGCGGGTTGCGGTTCCATTCCTTGCAGGCGACCTCGCAGGCCTTGCAGCCGATGCAGATCGAGGTGTCGGTGAAGAACCCCTTGCGCGGCTTGCGATCCGACCAACCGGCGTCGGTGGCCGGGTCAGTCGGTCCGATCAGCTGACCCATCTGCCCTCCTCGTGTCCGGCGGCCCGATGATGTCCCACACCGCATCGTCGACCCGTACATTGTCCGTCTCGGTGGTGGCGCCCGAGCGGGACTGGTATTCGGCGATCAGGCGCAGCAGCTCCTCGCCCTGCGGTCGGCGCCCCGGGCGGATGTCGCACGAGCCCGCCTTGGACTCCTGGATCTGCACGTTGGGATCGAGCGTGACGCCGAGCAGGTCGTTGGCCGCGTCGCCGCTGACCACCGCGTCGCTGCCCACGCCCCAGTGATACGGCAGGCCGATTTGATGCACGGTGTGGCCGTTGATGATCAGCGGACTCACCCGTTTGGTGACCAGCACGCGGGCTTCGATCGCGGCGCGCGGCGAAATGATGGTGGCCCACCCGTAGGGCTCGAGGCCGCGCTCGGCGGCCAGTTCCGGGGACACCTCGCAGAACATCTCCGGCTGCAGCTCCGACAGGTACGGCAGCCACCGGCTCATGCCGCCGGCGGTGTGGTGCTCGGTGAGCCGGTAGGTCGTGAAGACGTAGGGGTAGACCTCGGCGCCGGGGTCGCCCGCGCTCGGTGCGCTCAGGTTGTCCTTGCGCGGGAACGTGATTCGCGCCGGATTGCGCTGCTGCGGGTAAAGCGCGTTGGTGACCGGCGACTCCTGCGGCTCGTAGTGCGTGGGCAGCGGCCCGTCGACCACACCCTTCGGCGCGAACAGCCAGCCCTTGCCGTCGGCCTGCATGATGAACGGGTCGTCCCCGGCGAGCGCGTCGGGACCACCCAGGTCGGGGTCGGGCCGGCTGCCGGGCGCCCGGTCGGCCACGAAGTCCGGCACGTCGTAGCCGACCCAGCGCTGTTGGTCCGAGTCCCACCAGACGTACTTCTTGCGCTCGCTCCACGGCTTGCCCTCGGGGTCGGCCGAGGCGCGGTTGTAGAGCACCCGCCGGTCGGCCGGCCAGGCCCAGCCCCATTCGGACTGGCTGGGCGAGTCACCGCCGTGCGGCACCCGGCGCGCGGCCTGGTTGGTGGCGTTCGCGTACACCCCGGTGTAGATCCAGCAGCCCGCGGCCGTCGACCCATCGGCGCGCAACTCGGTATAGGAGGTCAACGGGTCCCCGCCGCCGACCCGGTACCCGTTGACTTCGGCCAGCACCGTTTCCCCGTCGGGCTCGCCGTGCTCGTCGGTCGGGTAGTCCCACGTCAAATCCAGCAGCGGCCGGTCCCGCTCGTCGGTCGAGCCGGCCAGCCGTTGCCGGATCCGCTTGCCGAGTTCGTAGAAGAACTGCAATTCGCTCTGGCACTGGCCCGGCGGCTCGACGGCCTTGTGACGCCACTGCACCAGTCGCTGGGTCTGGGTGAACGACCCCGCCTTCTCGACATGCGTTGCGGCGGGCAGGAAGAACACCTCGGTCTCGATGTCGGAGGTCTTGAGTTCGCCCGACGCGATCTCCGGCCCGTCCTTCCACCAGGTGGCCGATTCGATGAGGTTGAGGTCGCGGACCACCAGCCACTTGAGGTGCGACATGCCCAGGCGCTGCATGCGGCCGTGGGCCGAACCCACCGCGGGGTTCTGCCCGAGCAGGAAGTAGCCCTCGACCTCGTCGTCCAGCATCCCCATCACGGTCTGATAGGTGCCGTGCGGACCGGACAGCCGCGGCAGGTAGTCGTAGGCCCAGTCGTTGTCCGCCGTGGCCGCATCGCCCCACCACGCCTTGAGCAGGCTGACGGTGTAGGCATCGGCGTTGGCCCAGAAGCCTTTCTGCTTCTTGGAGCCCACCGCGTCGAGGTAGTCGGCGAAGGTGTCGTGCGTGCCCGCCTTCGGCATCGGCAGGTATCCGGGCAGCAGGTTGAACAGCGTGGGGATGTCGGTGGAGCCCTGGATGGTGGCGTGACCGCGCAGGGCCATGATCCCGCTGCCGGGCCTGCCCACGTTGCCGGTCAGAAGTTGCAAAATCGTTGCGGTGCGGATGAATTGGGCACCGAGGGTGTGCTGGGTCCAGCCAACGGCGTAGGCGAAGCAGGTGGTGCGCTCGCGCCCGGAGTTCTCCACGATGGATTGGGCCAGATAGTCGAAGTCCTCGCGGCTGATGCCGCAGACGTCCTTGACCATCTCCGGGGTGTAGCGGGCGTAGTGGCGCTTGAGGATCTGGAATACCGTCCGCGGGTGCTGCAGGGTCTCGTCGCGCTTCACCTTGGCGTGCGCCAGCGGCGGACCGCCGCTGCCGTGCTCGTCCCCGGCTCCGCTTTCCGAAGCGGTGGCGCCGTGTGGGTGGCCCCCGCCCGGGGATTCGACCTGCCCGTTGCCCTGCTCGTCGTAGGCCCAGCTCGACGTGTCGTACTGCCCGGTTTCGGGGTCGAATCCAGAGAACAGGCCGCCGAGATCCTCGGTATCCCTGAAATTTTCGTTGATCAGGGTCGCGGCGTTGGTGTACGCGATCACGTACTCCTTGAACCACAGGTCATTGGTCAGGATGTGGTTGATCAGCGCGCCGAGCAGCACCACGTCCGAACCTGCGCGGATCGGAATGTGCCGGTCGGAGACCGCCGAGGTGCGGGTGAAGCGCGGGTCGACGTGGATCACCCGCGCGCCGCGGGCCCTGGCCTCCTCCACCCATTGGAACCCGACCGGGTGACACTCGGCCATGTTGGAGCCCTGGATGACGATGCAGTCCGCATTGGCCATGTCTTGCAGTGATTGGGTGGCGCCGCCGCGCCCGAAGGAGGCTCCCAGACCGGGAACCGTTGCGCTGTGTCAAATACGAGCTTGGTTCTCGATCTGGATGGCGCCCGCGGCGGTGAAGAGCTTCTTGATGAGGTAGTTCTCTTCGTTGTCCAGGGTCGCCCCGCCAAGCGCGGCGATACCCATGGTGCGGCGCAGCAGGTTGCCCTTCTTGTCGATGTCCTGCCAACTGTTCCGGCGTGATTCCACGAAGCGGTCGGCGATCATGTCGATCGCGGTGTCCAGCTCCAGCGGTTGCCATTCGGTCGCCCGGGGCGGCCGGTACAGCACCTGCAGTTGCCGCCCGGGTGAATTCACCAGCTGCTCGCTCGCAGAACCCTTGGGGCACAACCGCCCTCGCGAGATCGGCGAATCCGGATCGCCCTCGATCTGGACGACCCGCTCATCCTTGACGTACACGCGCTGCCCACAGCCCACGGCGCAGTACGGGCACACGCTTTGCACGACGCGGTCGGCGGTGGTGGTGCGCGGCGTGAGCGCGCGGGTGTGTTTGGACGTCACCGCCGAGCCGCGGCCGAGCTTGTCTGTCGACCGCAACTGGCGCAGGACGGGCCATTCCAGAAAGACTGTGCGCAGGGCCATGTCCCCACCCTAATGGCGATCGCAAGCGCGGCGAAGCCGGGCGCAGCGGGTCGCCATGCGCCTTGATGCGGTCGGACCGCTCAGCGCACCACGATGGTGTGCTCGCCGCGCGGCACCAGCTCGCCGATGACGGGCGCCCCCGGGATCTCCCCGGCGATCAGCAGCCCACCGGAGGTCTGCGCGTCCGCGAGCAGCAGGGCGTCGTCCTGGCCGACGGCCGACAGGTCGGCGTGCGGCGCCACCCAGTCGAGGTTTCGCCGGGAGCCGCCGGACAGGTAGCCGGCCGCCAGCGCCTCGCGCGCGCCGTCCAGGTAGGGCACCGCGGCCGAGTCGATCACCGCCGTCACGCCGCTGGCCCGCGCCAGCTTGTGCAGGTGCCCGAGCAGCCCGAAACCGGTGACGTCCGTGGCACATTCGACACCGGCCGCCAGCGCCGCGGCGGCCGCGTCGGCGTTGAGCGTGGTCATCACGGCGACGGCCTCCTCGAACCGCTCCCCGGTGGCCTTGTGCCTGTTGTTCAGCACCCCGACACCGAGCGGCTTGGTCAGCGACAGCGGCGCTCCAGGTTTGCCGGAATCGTTGCGCAGCAGGCGGTTTGGGTCGGCGATCCCGGTGACCGCCAGGCCGTACTTGGGCTCGGGATCGTCGACGCTGTGCCCGCCGGCCAGGTGGCAGCCGGCCAGGCCGCACACGTCCAGCCCGCCGCGCAGCGTCTCGGCGGCCAGCTCGAACGGCAGCACCTCGCGCGGCCAGCCCAGCAGGTTCACCGCGACCACCGGGCGTCCGCCCATCGCGTAGACGTCGGACAGCGCGTTGGTGGCCGCGATCCGGCCCCAGTCGTAGGCGTCGTCCACCACCGGGGTGAAGAAGTCGGTCGTCGCGATCAGCGCCGTGCCGTTTTGGATGCGCACCACCGCCGCGTCGTCGCCGCTGTCCAGGCCCACCAGCAGCTCCCCGACCGCGTCGCGCGGCGCGGTGGATCCCAGCCCGCGGACCACGTCCTCGAGCTCACCGGGCGGGATCTTGCAGGCGCAGCCGCCGCCGTGGGCGTATTGAGTCAGTCGGTACGTCACGGCGTCCATGGTGCCCGCGCCGCGGAGGCTGCGACAATTGGCGCCATGGCGCAAGGAGGCGTGTCCGGTCTGGTGACCGGCGCGGTCTTCAAAACCGTCGAACGGCAGTCGCTGCCGTTGGCGGGTTCAATTCCCGTCCGCCTCCGCCATGTCCTTTCGGGCCCGACATGAGCGACCCACGCCGACGGGTGCCCGGCACCGACACGGTGCTCGCCGATCCGCGGCTGGTCGCGGCGCAGCGGGTGCTGGGCCGCGACCTGGTGAAGTCGGTGATCACCGCGGCCCAGCGGCGGGCACGGGCCGGCGAGATCGCACCCGAGCAGGTCGCCGAGCACGCGGTCGCCGCCCTCCCCGCAACCGCCTCGAGCCTGCGACCGGTCATCAACGCGACCGGCGTGGTGGTGCACACCAACCTGGGCCGCGCCCCGCTGTCGCGGGCCGCGCTGGACGCGGTGGTCGCCGCCGGCGGAACCACCGACGTCGAGTTCGACCTGGCGACGGGCCGGCGCGCGCGCCGCGGCCGGGGCGCGCTGGCCGCGCTGGCGGGTGCGGTCCCGACCGCCGGCGGCGTGCACGTCGTCAACAACAACGCGGCCGCGCTGCTGTTGACCGCCATGACCCTGGCGTCCGGCACGGAGATCGTGCTCAGCCGCGGGGAACTCGTCGAAATCGGCGACGGGTTCCGCATTCCCGAGCTGCTGGAATCCACCGGATCGCGGCTGCGCGAGGTCGGCACCACCAACCGCACCAGCCTGCGCGACTACATCGAGGCGATCGGGCCGCAGACCGGATTCGTGCTGAAGGTGCATCCGTCCAACTTCCACGTCACCGGGTTCACCTCGGCCGTCGACGTCGCGACGCTGGCGCCGGAACTGCGCGAGCTCGGCGTGCCGCTGGTGGTCGACATCGGCTCCGGCCTGCTGTCGCCGCACCCGGTGCTGCCCGACGAGCCGGACGCGACGTCGATGCTGGCCGACGGCGCCGACCTGGTCACCGCGAGCGGGGACAAGCTGCTGGGCGGGCCGCAGGCCGGGTTGCTCTTCGGCCGCGCCGAGCTGATCGAGCGGATCCGCCGCCATCCCGCGGCGCGCGCCCTGCGGGTCGACAAGCTGACGCTGGCCGCGCTGGAGGCGACGCTGCTGGGGCCGCCCCCGCCGGTGGCGCAGGCGCTGGCGGGCGACGTCGACCGGCTGCGCGCCCGGGCCGAGTCGCTGGCCACCGGGCTGCCCGGCGCCGTGGCGGTGGACTGCGTCGCGGCCGTCGGCGGCGGCGGGGCGCCCGGGGTCGAATTGCCCAGCGCCGCGGTGAGCCTGCCTGAGCACTACGCCGCCGCGCTGCGCCTCGGCAGTCCACCCGTCGTGGGCCGCCTGGAGGGCGGCCGGTGCCTGCTGGACCTGTGCACGGTGGCGCCCGACGACGACGAGCTGCTGGCCGCGGCGGTACGGGCGTGTTCGTCCTAGCCACCGCCGGACACGTCGACCACGGCAAATCGACTCTGCTGCAACGGATTACCGGCATGTGGCCGGATCGGTTGGCGGAGGAGCGGCGCCGCGGCCTGACCATCGATCTGGGCTTCGCGTGGACCGAGCTCGGCGGCCGTCAGCTCGCGTTCGTCGACGTGCCCGGCCACGAACGATTCGTGGCCAACATGCTGGCCGGCGTCGGCGCGGTGCCCGCGGTGGTGTTCGTCGTCGCGGCCACCGAGGGCTGGATGCCGCAGTCGGAGGAACACCTGGCCGCCCTGGACGCCCTCGGGGTCCGGCACGGACTGCTGGTGATCAGCAAGGCCGACCTCGCCGATCCGGGCCCGGCCGTCGCGCAGGCGTCCGAAAGGCTCGCCGCCACAACACTTGCCGGCGCGCCCGTGGCTGTCTCCACCGACCTGGACCGGGTGCGGGCCGAACTGGTGGCACTGACCGACCGGCTGCCCGCGCCGGACCCCGGCGCCGACGTGCGGCTGTGGGTGGACCGCAGCTTCACCGTGCGCGGCGCGGGCACCGTGGTCACCGGCACGCTGGCCGCCGGCACGGTCCGGGTGGGCGACGAGCTCGAGCACGCCGGGCGGCGCGTGAGCGTCCGCGGGCTGCAATCGTTGGGCCGCGGCGCGGACGCGGTGGGCCCCGTTTCTCGGGTGGCGCTGAATCTGCGCGGCGTTGACCGGCACGACATCGGCCGCGGGGACACCGTGCGCACGCCGGGGGCCTGGCTGGACACCGCGGAAATCGACGTCGCCCTTCGATCGGCGGACACGCTGCACCGCCAGCTCGTGCTGCACATCGGGTCGGCGGCCGTGCCGGTGCAGGTGCGCCGGCTGGGGCCCGCCGCGGCGCGGCTACGGCTGGCCAGGCCGCTGCCGCTGCGCGTGGGGGACATCGGGTTGCTCCGCGACCCCGGAGAGCACCGCATCGCCGCGGGCGCCGAGGTGCTCGACGTCCGCCCGCCCGAGCTGCGGCGGCGCGGCGCGGCGCGGGCGCGCGCCGAAGAGCTGGCCACCGGCCGGGTCGCCGCGCCCGACGTCGCGCGCGCCGCGGACCTGCGCGCCATGGGCCTGCCGGCGCGCGGGCAGCGGGTGGGCGACTGGGTGGTGGATCCGCGGTGGTGGGCGGCGCGGCGCGACGACGCGGCCGCGGCGGTGCGGCGCTGGGCGTCCGACCACGACGTCGCGGCGGGCATGCCACTGGAGACGTTGCGACAACAGGTCGGGCTGCCCGCCGCCGACCTGATGCCCAAGCTGCTGGAGGGCACGGGCCTGGAGGTGGCCGACGGGTTGGTCCGCCCGCCCGGGGCGGGCCTGCCGGCCCGGGTGGACAAGGCCGTGTCCGCGGTCGAGGAGTGGCTGGCCGCCGAGCCGTTTCGGGCACCCGAGGCCGATGAGCTGGCCGAGCTGAAGCTGGGGCCGCGTGAGCTGGCCGCGGCGGTGCGGGCCGGACGGCTGGCGCGGATCGCCGACGGGGTGGTGCTGGGACCGGACGCACTGGACCGCGCCGCCCGCGTGCTGGCGGCGCTGCCGCAACCGTTCACCGTCAGCGAGGCACGCCGCGCGCTGGGCACCACCCGGCGGGTGGCGGTGCCGTTGCTGGAACAGCTCGATGCTCGGCGCGTGACGCGCCGCGGCGACGACGGAACCCGGGTGATTACAGCCGCTCTTTGACGGCGGCCGAGAGCCGGGCGCCGTCGGCCTTGCCGGCGGCGATCGCGGTGGCGGCCTTCATCACCATGCCCATCTGTTTCATCCCCGGCCGCTCGCCGATCTCCTCGGCGACCTGTGCGATCGCGGTGTCGGCGACGTCGGCCACCTCAGCCTCGGTGAGCGGGGTGGGCAGGTACTCGTCGATGATCCGCGCCTCGGCGTGCTCGTTGGCGGCGAGCTCTCCGCGCCCGTTCTGGGTGTAGATCTCCGCGGATTCGCTCCGCTTGCGGGATTCTTTGGCCAGCACCTTGAGGACTTCCTCGTCGGTGAGGTCCCTGGCCTCCTTACCGGAAACCTCCTCGGTTTGGATCGCAGCCAACAGCATGCGCAGAGTGGCCGTTCGCAACTTGTCCTGGGCCTTCATCGCCGCGGTCAGGTCGGTCCGGATCCGGGATTTGAGTTCCGCCATGTCTGAGACGCTACGCGCCGGGCGGGGGGTCAACGTTGTGAAATGCCCCGGCCGCCGACAGGATGGAGCCCATGACGAACGACGCGCCCGGCTGCAAAGGCCGCGGGGTTCGGTGAGCGCGCCGCCGCCTGGTTATCCGGCTGGTCCGCCACCGGCATCCGGCCCACAACCTGAATACGGTCCGCCGCCGGGCTACGGCCCGCCACCGGCATACGGCGCGCCGCCGGCGTACGGCCCACCGCCGGGTTACCC